>CAJXNE010000006.1 GCA_913056285.1 uncultured Zetaproteobacteria bacterium
GCGTTTGGGTGAATCGGGTGGCTGGAGCGAGCAGCGCGTGTTTGATGTCACTCGCATTGATCCGTGGTTTTTGCGCGAGATTGCAGCGATGATTGAATTGGAACAGTCGTTGTGCGGGCGTGATGCGCTTGAACTTTCTGCGGCAGAATGGAAACAGGCCAAGCGCGACGGTTTGTCGGATGAACGTCTGGCTGAATTGCTGGGCTGTGATGAATTGATCATACGTCAGCAACGGCAAAAGGCGGGCGTGAAACCCGTATTCAAACGGGTGGATACGTGTGCTGCAGAATTCGAGGCGCATACGCCGTATCTCTATTCGACCTATGAGGACGAGTGCGAAGCGCGGCCAACAGACAAACAGAAAATCATGGTGCTCGGTGGTGGTCCTAACCGTATCGGGCAGGGCATCGAATTCGATTATTGCTGTGTGCACGCTGCTTTTGCGCTGTCTGAAGATGGTTATGAAACCATTATGGTCAATTGTAATCCGGAAACCGTTTCGACTGATTATGATACCTCAGATCGCCTCTATTTCGAGCCGCTGACCTATGAGGATGTGATGGCGATTGTGGACGTCGAGCAACCGACCGGGGTGATTGTACAGTTCGGCGGCCAGACGCCGTTGAAACTGGCCGATTCGCTGGAGAAAGCAGGCGTGCCGATTATCGGCACCAGCCCGGATATGATTGATCTGGCCGAAGATCGTGAGCGTTTCCAGCAATTATTGCATGACCTGGATTTGTTGCAGCCGGAAAATGGCACCGCCCGTTCAACTGAAGAAGCGGTGGCCGTGGCCAATGAAATCGGTTATCCGGTGGTGGTGCGTCCTTCCTATGTGTTGGGTGGCCGTGCCATGCAGATTGTGCACAACGAGAAGGGATTATTACGTTATATGACTGAGGCTGTTCAAGCCTCGCCTGATCACCCGGTATTGCTGGATCGGTTTCTCAACTGCGCCATCGAACTGGATGTCGATGCGCTGGTGGATGGCAAGCGCGTCGTGATTGGCGGCATTATGGAGCATATCGAGGAGGCTGGCGTGCATTCGGGCGATTCGGCTTGTTGTTTGCCGCCGCATTCGATTTCTGATGCAATGATTGCCGAAGTGACACGCCAGACCGAAGCATTGGGCTTGGCGCTGAATGTGAAGGGATTAATGAATATCCAGTTTGCCTTGCAGGGTGAAACGCTGTATGTGCTGGAAGTCAATCCGCGTGCCAGCCGTACGGTGCCGTTTGTGTCCAAGGCGACTGGCAAGCCATTGGCCAAAATTGCTGCGCGAATTATGGCCGGCCAATCGCTGGATGACTTGGGAATTGATAAAATTCCGCAGCCGACACATTTCAAGGCGGTTAAAGAGGCGGTGTTCCCGTTTGTGAAATTCCGTGGTGTCGACCCGCTACTCTCGCCCGAAATGAAATCGACTGGTGAAGTGATGGGCATTGCCGGCAGTTTCACGGCCGCCTTTTCCAAGGCGCAACTCGGCGTCGGAGTAAATCTGCCGGAATCCGGCACCGCGTTTATTTCGGTGCGCGAGGCGGACAAAGCGGATGCGGTGGAAGTGGGGCGTGTATTGGCCGGTGCCGGCTTTAAACTGTTGGCCACCAGCGGTACATGCAATGCATTGACTAAGGCAGGCCTCAAGTCCGAGAGCGTGCCAAAAGTGATTGATGGCGTGCGACCGCATATTGTTGATCGCCTGCTTAATGATGAAGTGGTGCTGATTGTGAATACCACCGAGGGTGAGCAGGCCATCAAGGATTCCAAATCAATTCGTCAGGCCACGCTGGATCGCGGTATCGCTTATTATACCACCATGGCAGGCGGACTGGCTGCTGCGCAGTCGATTGCCGGTCATTCAGATGTGACTAAAGTGAAGAGTATTCAGGAGTATCATGGGATGAGAGTGAGGCGTTAGGTGTCAGGAGTTAAGGGGGTGCTACCCCTAACTCCTCACGCTTCACCCCCTCACACTTTACTCAAATCAAGGAGAACCAATGGAACGTGTTCCAATGACCAAACAGGGCGCAGAGACCCTGAAAAAGACTGTCGCGTATCTCAAAGGTGAAAAGAGGCATCAGATTGTCTCTGCCATTGAAGAAGCGCGCGCGCATGGCGATTTATCGGAAAATGCCGAATATCATGCAGCCAAGGAAGAGCAGGGCATGAATGAGGCGCGCGTATCCGATCTGGAAGACAAACTGGCGCGCGCCCATATTATTGATCCGGCCACTATTACGGCAGAAAAAATCGTATTTGGTGCAACTGTGGAATTGATTGATATGGATGAGGGCTCGGAAACGACATATCAGATCGTGGGCGTCGATGAAGCCGATATCGAGGCGGGTAAAATATCGATCACCTCTCCGATTGCCCGCGCCCTGATCGGCAAAGAAGAAGGCGATATGGCGATTGTGCAGGCGCCGGGCGGTGAACGTGAGTATGAGATTCAGAGTATTGAGTATGTGTAAGGCGTGAGGAGTAAGGCATGAGGGTTGATTGCATCCGTATCGGTTCGGTTCGCCTGTGTCTGGCGCTGATACTGGGGCTGCTTGTGGTAAGCGGTTATGTGGTGGCGCCGGTGTTGTTTGCCAAGGCGGGTTCACATGCGCTGGCCGGTTCGCTGGCGGGTGCGATTTTTCATGTGGCCAATATGGGGATCGTGTTTCTGGCTGCTGCTGTGACGGTGTTTTGGCTCAGAATGCGTAAATCCGGCATGGTGATTGGCCGCTTGCGCTGGTCGTTGTTATTGCTTGTGGTTGTGTTGGTGGCGGGCAATGAATATGGTGTTACACCGGTGATTGCTGAGCTGAAAGCGCAAATGGGGCCGATTGATCTGGTGGCAGCCGATGATCCGCTGCGTAAGTTGTTTGGCATCTGGCACGGCGTGAGTGCATTGATTCACATGTTTGCGGCGATTGCTGCAGTTGTTCTGGTTGCGTTTGGGGCTGCGGCGCCGGGTAGGTCTGAGTAATCATGTTTATCATAAACCAGTGGTGGCAGAAAAAACTGGCAGATACCGAGTTGGTTATGCTGTTGGTTTCGCTGCTGGTTATTTTTATCCTGTTGATGCTGCTTGGTCCGGTATTGACGCCGGTGCTGTTGGGCATTGCGCTGGCTTATGTGCTGGACGGGGTCGTGGATTTGCTGACCAGGTGCAAGTTTCCGCGCATGTTGGCGATTGCTGTTACCGGAGGCGGGGCGCTACTGTTGTTGCTGTTTACCCTGCTGGCTGTATTACCTGTTTTGACCGAGCAGGTTGGGCGGCTGGTATCGCATGCGCCACAATATGTGCAGTCGATCCGGGACATGCTTCAACAGTTGCAGGCCAATCATGCCGAATGGATTAATCCGAGTTATTTGCAAAAAATAATCGCTGCATTAGCGGCAAAGATGCAAGAATGGGGTGGGGCGCTTCTGAGTTTTTCCATCGCCTCGATTCCGGGTATGATTACCCTTCTGGTCTATGCTGTGCTGGTGCCGGTGATGGTGTTCTTCTTTCTGAAAGACAAGCAGGAGATCATTGCCTGGGGGCAGCAGTTTCTGCCTGCCGAGCGCTCTTTATTGCAGCGCGTATGGGCCGAGTTGGATACGCAGATCGGCAACTACATTCGCGGCAAGTTCTGGGAAGCATTTCTGGTCGGCATATCCATGTGGCTGGTGTACTGGTGGATGAATCATGAATATGCGGTATTGCTGGGCGTATTGACCGGCATTTCGGTATGGATTCCGTTTGTGGGTGCAGCCGTGGTCACGTTCCCCGTAGTTCTGCTATCGTTTTTCCAGTGGGGTTGGACAGATGCCACAGCCTATAGCGTGCTGGCTTATGCCATTGTGCAGACTATTGATGCCAATGTAGTGATTCCCTGGCTGTTCTCTGAAATCGTTAATCTGCATCCGATTGCTATTATCGTGGGGATTCTGGTGTTCGGCAGCTTATGGGGCATTATCGGTGTGATTATTGCCATTCCCATGGCGGCGTTGGTCAAGAGCGTGGTATCGATTGTGCTGGAGCGTCGTGCGGGCCAGGACTCGGGTAAGGAGCAATTGCAAGCAGACTAATTGCAAGCAGGCCGGGATTGTTTAGTCTGCGCCAGCTTCGCTCATACGTATTAGAATAAAATGGGGTAACAACATGAATGACAAAGCACCTGTGACGGGTACGGTAATGCCTGAGGGGAATGCACCTTCGCAAGGCGAAATGGATGATCTTAAACGGGATATGCGATCCGCTCAATGGACGCATTGGGCTCAGACCAATCAGAAGCGTATTATTGCAGCCGTGGCGGCGCTGGTTATTGTCCTGATGGCAGGCGGCTTGTGGAAGGAACAAATTAAATCACAACATAGCGCTGCGGCCTCCCTATATCAGCAGGCCGTGAACGAACAGGATAAGACGAAACAGCAGAGCCTGATGCAAAGCGTAGTCAGCCAATTTGATTCAAGCGCCTATAGCGCTCTGGCCCAGATGCAACTGGCTCATCTGGATCAGGCCCATGCCGAGGATCATCTTAAAGCATTGATAACGCATCCCGAGGCGATGAAGGAATGGGTTTGGCAGGCACGTCTGGATCTGGCTGCGATGAAAATCGAGCAGGGTGATAAGGCGGCAGCCAATGCATTATTGGCGAAAATTGTTGGCGATCAGTATCAGCAGTTGCGCCATTATCTGATGGCTATGGCAGCTGCTGATGCAGTGGAAAAAGAAAAACATCTGCAGAAGGCGCTGGATGCTATATCCAATGATAAAGTGTTGAAAAGCAAGATCGAAACACTGATGGCACAGAAAGCATCCTGATGGCAGTAACGCTGAATCATCCGTGTATGCGGGTTTGCTTACTGCCCCTGATTGTGTCCGGACTGATGTTGTCATCCGGTTGCTCAAGCGTTTCCGGATTGTGGTCGGATAGTCCAGGTCCACAAGAGCCAGCGGCAAAACCTGCGGCGGTTGCACCAGTATCGACCGGACATATGTCGGTGCTCTGGCGCAATAATGTTGATCAGCGCAAACCCGCCTCGCCTCCGGGTTTCAGTTTGCCCGCCGCGATTAAAACAGCTCAGGGAGATCTTGTGATTGCGGGAGCACAGGATAAACGCCTGCGTGTTTACAGTATCGGTGGTAGCGAACTGGACAGAATTGCATTGGCCCACGCATCTGAATCCGGCGCATTGCAGTTATCAAACGGATTGGTCGTTGTCGGTGATGTGGGGGGTATCCTGTATGGCCTGGATATCAGCAATGGACGCATCGCGTGGCAAAAGCAGCTCTCCTCGGCGTTGATTGGGGTTCCTGCGGCTGTGGGTGACGATTTCATTATTCAAACATCAAACAATCAGATTTTCCGCTTTACTGCCGATGGTAAAAAACTGTGGAGCTACTCGGGCCAGTTGGGTGGGCTGGGCGATCATCTCAGTCCGTCTCCGGTGGTTTACGATGGCCATGTATACGCCGTATTCAGTAATGGCGATGTGATTGCATTGAAGGCCGATGGAGGTAACTTCCTCTGGAAAAGGCAGATGTTGCTTAGTAATAATGCTGCCGTGATGAGTGAAGTGAAAATTCCGGAGGCATCGCCGCTGGTGATTCCGGCATCGCAATCCGGTCGTGGCGAAGCGACGTTGGTGGTCTCTATTTTTCAGGGCATGTTGTCGTTTATTTCCTTGCAGGATGGCAGCACACTTCATCAGCGAAAAATTTCTCTGAAATCACAACCATTGCTGATCGACAATACCGTGTTTGTGGCAGATGCTACTGGCGCTGTGAGCGCGCTGAACGCAAACGACGCGGCAACTTTATGGAAAAAGCACGTCTCTGATGGAGAATTGACCGGCCCGGTATTGTGGCAGGGCAATCTATGGGTGGCTGATGACCATGCTCGAGTTTACCGACTGGACAAAAAAGGCAGCTTGCTGGCCAGCACGAAACTCGATGGGCGCATTGATCGTGCGCCGGTTGCCACTACCCATGGCCTTCTGGTACGTAATAATCTCGGCACGCTGTATATGTTGCGCTGAGTGTTGCTGCGCCTGTGACTGACACAATCAAAGAATACCAGCCAGCCAGATTGCCGGTGATTGCCATTGTCGGTCGCCCTAATGTGGGTAAGTCCACTCTGTTCAATCGCGTAGTTGGCAAACGCAAGGCTATTGTTGGCGATCGCCCCGGCGTGACCGTGGACAGACTCGAAAACGAGTGCCTTATTGGTGAACGGCCTGTGGTACTGGTTGATACCGGTGGCATTGGCGAGGGAGCGCACGATGTGATGCAGCCGGCCATTGATGCGCAGGTGGAAGCTGCATTGGAAATTGCCGATGTCGTACTGTTTATGGTGGATGCACAGGCTGGTGCTACGCCCATTGATTCATTAATTGCTGAGAAATTACGCAAACATCACATTCCGTTGTTACTGGTAGCCAATAAGGCTGAGAAGCCGGGTAGCGAGATCGAATTTTTCAGCCTTGGCCTGGGTGACCCAATGGCCGTTTCAGCCGCGCATGGCGAAGGCGTGCGTGACTTTTTGTCTGTGCTCGAATCACTGCTTCCGGAGTTTAAGGATGCATATATCGGCGAGACGGAGAAAAACCTGATTGCATCGGTGGCTGTGATTGGCCGTCCGAATGTCGGTAAATCCACCTTAATCAATGCATGGCTCAGAAAACAGCGGATGGTGGTCAGCGATATCGCCGGCACTACCCGCGATGCCATCGATTCCTCCATGCCCTATAATGATGGCGAGATTCGTCTTGTCGATACGGCTGGGCAGCGTAAACACGGGCGCATTAGCGATATCATCGAGTTCGTGGCACGTGTGAAGGCAGTTCAGGCATTTCGACGCGCAGATGTGGCGGTGATGCTGCTTGATGGCGCGGAGGGGATTGTTGAGCAGGATATGCGATTAATGCAACTGGCACTGGATGAGGGTTGTGCTTTGGTCGTGGCGGTTAACAAGCTGGATTTGCTGGATGATGAACAATGGAAATATTATGCCGAGCGGCTGGATTTCAGAATGCGCGGCATGTCCGAAATTCCAGTATTTCGCATTACGGCTAACAAAGGCAAGGGCGTAAAACGTCTGCTGGATGAAGCGGTGAGGGCGGCGCATCGCAATGCTTTCGAAATTGGCACCGGTGCGCTCAATCGCTGGCTGGCCGATGCCCAGCAGACCCAACATCCGCCCAGCGATCATGGTGCAGTGGTACGCTTGAAATATGCATCACAGACGGGAACGCGTCCGCCAGCCATTAAAATTTTCTGCAATCGCTCCAAGGGGTTAAAAACCAGCTATAAACGGTATCTGGAGCAGTCGTTCAGATCGAGTTTCGATTTGACCGGCGTGCCGGTTCGATTCTCGTTCACTGCCGGTAAAAACCCCTATCAATCCTGAATGCGCAGCTTTGAAGAAACCCGCGAAATAGCCTGCTCTGCGGTCACGATGTTCGATATCGTGATGGATATCGAAGCTTATCCTGCCTTTCTGCCCTGGGTGGCCGGTGCGACAATTTTAAACAGGCAAGCAGGCGAGCTCAGTGCGGAGCTGATTGCAGACCTGGCCGGTTCACGACACAGTTTTCAAACGATTGACCGCTTTGTGCCGAATAAACTGATCGAAGTCCGGTTGCTCGAAGGTCCGTTCCGTTTTCTGGAAAGCATCTGGACATTCGAGCCGATCTCGGATGAGCGTTGCAAGGTGCATTTCTCGATTGAATTTGAATTTCGCAGTATGATGCTGGACATGGTTGCCAGCCCTATTTTTGCTACCGCCTGTAAGTCGATGGTGCAGTCCTTTGAGAAAAGGGCCATGGAGCTGACATGCATATAAGTGTGATTTATGCCTTGCCGCATGAACAGTTTCTGGAACAACTGGATGTGGCCGAAGGCACAACGGCTGAGGAAGCAGTCAATATGAGCGGCCTGCCTGAAAAACATCCTGAAATTGATTTGTCGGTCAACAAACTGGGCATCTTCGCCAAACTGGCCAAGGCTGATCAGATTTTGCACGATGGAGATCGGGTCGAGATTTACCGTGCTCTGCCACGCAAACCCCGCAACGCCCATGCCGCCGATGATAAAAAAGCCCGCATCCGAGCCAAGCGCGAAAAGAGGGCCGCCAGCGGGGATTGAACCGCATTACTTATTCAACGACTAGGGGTCTGTCGGGCTTAGGGTGATCGTAGCGAGCGAACAACAGCATCGTCTGGATCATTTTATCAATAATTTGCAACGTGAACTGGATGTGTTTATGGAAGAAAATTCCACTCACTCCAGCGAGCTAAATGTTTCTGATTCGGCTGTAGGTGAACAGAAAGCTGTTCAGGTTCAGTCGCCACATCCTTCCAACCGGACCGAGAAGATTCCTGCTCAGCCAGCTACAACGAATCCTGATTTTGAATTACCGGTTATGGCAGGCTCAGCCAATCCTGTATCCTATTCCAGCTTGATTGTCAGCGTGCTAATTGGCGCAAGCTGTGCAACTGCTATTGTGTTGTGGCTATTCTGGCCCATTGAGCAGACTTCGCTGCCGATGTTGGATCTCCAACAGCGTGTTGATGAGTATCAGCCACTACCTGCTATGTCTGCAACTGAGGCATTGGGAAACAACGTAAATCAATCAAAAGAATCCGTTGTCAAAGAAACCCATGCGAACGGATTAACTCAGCCCGTCGCTGCAGCGCCACCCAAAGCAACAAGCCGGTTTGATGACTCAAAATTAGATGACTCAAAACTTGATGATTCAAATATCCAATCTACAGACCAACCAAAATCAAAACCGGATATGACTGTGAAAATGAAAGTGGTCGTCAGACTTGGCAATATCAGGAATAAACCTGACAGGTCTGGCAAAGTATTATATCGGCTCAAGCAAGGCGCGATGGTTACAAGGCTGGCCGAGCAGAGGAATTGGTTTCAGGTGCGTTTGAGAAGCAGTACCATCGCATGGGGGCATGGTTCTATTTTCGAGCCCGCGCACTGAGTATTTCGGTTTTTTCAATGAAACAACAACGCGTTTGCATGGATTTTTTCGTGCCATGCGCGTCATGATGAGGCAGTCAAGGCTAATGCCGCAAAGGCAGCAATACCTGAAGCCATAGAGGACTCATCCAGATCAAAGCAGGGGTGGTGTAGCGGATAGCGTGTTTCAGGGCTGCTGCCGGTGCCAAGCCGGAACAGACAGCCTGGAATTTCGTGCAGAAACTCGGCGAAATCTTCTCCTCCCATGGATGGTTCGTTGATTTCAATAAGTTTTATTTCAGGTATTAATTCATCAAATATAACATGTGCTTGAGATATTAACTTCGAGTTATTAGTTAATACTGGCGTAGCCTGTTTTAGAGTAAAGCGCGCTGTTGCACCCCAGGCTTCGGCGGTTTGACGGATGATTTGATCCATGCGAGTGCGAATCTCCTCATGTACTTCAGGGTGCAGGCTGCGGAAGGTGCCGGAAAAGCAGATGTGGTCGGGAATGACATTGCCGGCATGGCCGCCATGAATTTGTCCAATAGTCAGCACGGCAGGGTACAGCGGATTCACTCTGCGCCCGACAATCTGGTGCAGACCCTGAATGATATGTGTGGCGACCAGCACCACATCAATGCATTCATGTGGGCGTGCGGCATGGCCACCTCGTCCTTTGATTTCAACATCAAACATATCGGCAGCGGCGCACATGGGGCCATGGCGCAAGCCAATCGAGCCGGCCGGTAAATACGGGTAAACATGCAGGGCGTAAATTTGTTCGGGCTTGATATCCCGGAACAGATGATCACGCAACATGGCAGATGCGCCTTCGCATGTCTCTTCAGCAGGCTGGAATATAAAGGCGATATTGTGAGAAAGATCATCTTTGAGCTGGTTTAATATGTGTGCAAGTCCAAGTAACAGCGCTGTGTGTGCATCATGGCCGCAACTGTGCGAAACTGCATCGACGCGCGAGGTGTAAGGGCGCTGGTTGGCTTCGCTGATGGGCAGTGCATCCATATCAGCGCGAAAGGCCATCCATGGTTTGCTGTCGGATAATTTCAGTAAGGCCATGACGCCATGGCCACCAATGCCCTCGCGTACGCTCAGCCCCAGCTTCCGGCAAGTATCTGCAACACGTTTTGCAGTTTGCTCTTCACCACCTGAGAGTTCCGGTTGCTGATGCAATTCGCGACGAATTTTGATCACTTCCGGCATGATATCATCTACCGCCTGATTTAACCGGTCGACGATAGACTGACCTGAAGTCGTATTTTCGATGGCATTGTCAATTCCACTCATTGCTTCCACCCGTCCTGATTGCGCATTGATCTCACCATATCTGCAAAGTCTCCTGAATTGGCATAAATTTTACGTTGCATGTCTGCGCCGCTGCCATGTTGACGCCAGTGGGGAATACGGTTTGCGACAATACTCAGTTCATCGCAGTCGGCACCTTGTGCTGCGAGTTCTTCCAATCGATGCTCCAGCCAGTCCAGTACAGGCATCAAATCTTCCGTGAACGGATCAATCATGGTGGCGTGTATGCCGTAACGGCAGGCGCGCCAGCGATTCTCACGAATGAGCGAGGGGTGAACTTTGGGGCGTTTTTTGATCTGCATCGCAGCGATTGCTTCGGTGCGAACATAAGCGATATAAGCCGCCGTATCATCACAAGTGCCCGGCATATCGCCAACTCTTATTTCCAGCGTTCCAAAATCCGGATGCGGCCGCATTTCCCACCATATATCGCGCACCGAATCGATACTGCCGGTAGCCATTAAACGGCGGGCGCAATGCTCAAAATCCTGCCAGTCGTTAAAATAGAACGGCATACCGCCCTGACTTAAACCCTCGAAAATCTTGATGCGACTGGCCATTAATCCGGTTTTCTCACCTTGCCAGAACGGGGAGTTGGCCGAAATAGCCAGAAATACCGGCATAATCGGCAGCAGCTGATTTAAGGCGCGAATGCAAGTGTCGCCATCGGGCATGCCGATATGGGCGTGAATACCGCAGATATTGAATCGGCGCGCTACCCAGCATAGTCGTTTTAATAATTTGGCATAACGGGGATCATCACTGACTTGCTGATCACGCCAGTGCGAAAACGGGTGGGTCGAAGTGGCGAGCAGGGCCGCATGACGGCTGGATAATATCGTATCGACCTGTGTGTAGAGTTCGCGCAATTGGCTGATAGCGGCAGGGGTGGCGGTGTGGATGTCCGTATTGATTTCAATAATGGATGTGAATAGCTCGGGCTTGATGCGCGGGGTCTCGTCAATCACAGCAAACACATCGGGCGCAGCGGGAATCTGTTTGCCTGACTGCATATCGACGCTCATCCATTCCATCTCCACGCCAAGCGTGCCGGGCGCGGAGTGATGAAAGTCAATGCCATCGCTGAGTTGAGTCATCACTCAACTATAGACCTGATTGCATTGTAAATGAATAGCCTGTCAGTTATTAGCATGTAGTATTCGCATTATGTTTACCGGAATCATTCAGGATGTTGGCAAAATTATGCATATTGAACGCGAATCTGAGCAGACCCATATGACATTTGCGACGGCGCTGGATACAGGTAACTGGCAGCTCGGCGATTCGGTGGCCTGCAATGGTTGCTGTTTGACGATTACCGACAAATCGGATCACGCATTTGCCGCGACGTTGTCGTTGGAGACGCTGGGTTTAACCATATTTTCCAATGCCCGGGAAGGCGATGCCGTCAATCTCGAGCCGGCGCTGCGCGTAGGTGATGCGCTGGGCGGGCATATGGTCACCGGGCATGTCGATGGTGTCGGGCAGTTACAAGCGATTCGGGCGATTGGCGAACATCGTGAGATTATGTTTGAAATTCCTGATCAACTGGCGCGTTATGTGGTGGGTAAGGGTTCTGTCACCATCAATGGCGTTAGTCTGACCGTGAATAAGGTGGGGCGGAATGACTTTACCGTTAATCTGATTCCCCATACCTTGTCGCACACTAACCTGGGTGCTTTGCAACAAGGTGCGACAGTGAATATAGAAACCGATATGTATGGCCGTTATGTGGAGCGGCTGATGCAGTTTCCAACGGAGAAGCTATGAGTTTGGCAACAAGTGAAGAATTAATCGAAGAATTACGCGCCGGGCGTATGATTATTCTGGCTGATGATGAAGATCGCGAGAATGAAGGCGATCTGGTCATGGGTGCCGAGTGGGTGACGCCGGAAGCGATTAATTTCATGGCCACGCACGGGCGCGGCCTGATTTGTCTGGCCATGACGCAGGAACATACCGATCAGCTCAAGCTGCCATTGATGGTGGCCAATACCAACTCCAAATTTAAAACCAATTTTACCATTTCCATCGAAGCGGCTGAAGGCGTGACGACTGGTATTTCGGCTTATGATCGCGCCCATACGGTGCGCACGGCGATTCAGTCTGATGTAAAACCGTCTGATATTCATACGCCCGGTCACGTGTTTCCACTGGTCGGTCGCGAAGGCGGCTTGCTGGTACGCGCCGGTCATACCGAAGCCAGTATTGATCTGGCCCGCCTGGCAGGCCTGAAACCCGCCGGCGTGATTTGCGAGATTATGAATGAAGACGGCACAATGGCGCGTATGCCCGAACTCAAAGTGTTCGCCAAAAAGCATGGCCTGAAAGTTGGCACCATTGCCGATGTGATTCGTCATCGTTTGCAACATGACTCGTTGGTCAAGCGCGAAGTGGAAGTGCGCATGCCGACCGAGTTCGGTGAGTTCCGCCTGATTGGTTACACCAACGCAGTGGACAAGGCCGAACACGTGGCGTTGGTGATGGGTGAACCGGATGCGGAACGACCGTGCCTGGTGCGGGTGCATTCCGAATGTTTAACCGGCGATGTCTTCACCTCACGGCGCTGCGACTGCGGTTCGCAACTGCATGCCGCTATGCGTCAGGTGGCCGAGGCGGGAGAGGGCGTGATTCTCTACCTCAGGCAGGAAGGACGCGGCATTGGCCTGCTCAATAAATTGAAAGCGTATAATTTGCAGGATGCCGGTCATGATACGGTCGAAGCGAATGTGAAGCTGGGATTTAAGGCTGATTTGCGCGATTATGGTATTGGCGCCCAGATTTTACGTGATTTGGGTTTGCGCCGCTTAAAGCTATTGACCAACAATCCCAAGAAAATCATTGCGCTGGATGGTTATGGTTTAGAGGTGAGCGAGCGCGTACAACTGCAAGTCAGCCCGCATGAGGATAATATCGCTTATTTGACCACCAAGCGCGATAAAATGGGCCATATGTTGACGATGGATATCGACAGGCCGGAGCAATCGGAAAAAACGAAAGGGGAACAATCATGAGTCTGGATGCGCCGCATCTGGCGGGCAATGTGGATGCTACCGGTTTACGCGTGGGCATTATTGTCAGCCGCTTTAATCATGATATCACCGAAGCACTGCTGGCAGGTGCTGTTTCCGCACTGAAAGAGCATGGCTGTAGCGATGAAATGATGACCATTGTACATGTACCGGGTGCATTCGAGATCGGTACGATTGCAGCAAAAATGGCCAATACCGGTCGCTTTGATGCGATTGTCTGCCTGGGCTGCGTGATTCGCGGTGATACGGCGCATTTCGATTATGTTTGTCAGGGTGCAATGGATGCGGTTGGGAAAATCGCTCAGCGCGGCGATGTCGGCGTCGGCAATGGCGTGTTGACGCTGGATACGCATGCACAGGCATTGGAACGCGTCGGCGGCGCACACGGGCACAAGGGTGAAGAAGCGGCACTGACTGCGGTGGAAGTCGCACAGCAGTTGGAGTTGTTAGAAGACTAACTTTTGGATAACAACATGACGGATTCTATCATGTTGTTACTCAATCGTTGGGTAGTTGTAACGCGACTTGCGTCGCTATTTACATGGTAGTTACTGAATCAGATTGCCGGAAATCTGTTCGATAGCAAAGAGGCAAGGCGGAGCCTGCTATTGCAGGTGAGCATTTTCGATGCAGCTATCGGACGGATTAACGGTGATATGAACAGTTACTGGAGGATTAATGGCGAATCGTCACATGGCGCGAGAATCGGCGCTGGAAACATTATATGCATGGGGTTCTGCCGAGCAGGATGGCGGCATGATTCCCGATCTTTTAGCCAGTCGCTTGCAACATGAAGATCGTGAGGATCAGGATGAGAATTATCTGCGCGAAGCCGTGTATGGCGTCACCGATGACGTTGATGCTCTCGATGAGATTATCAAAACAGCCGTGCGTGGACGCAGCCTGCGCTCGGTGGCACAGCTTGAGATCAATGTGATTCGTCTGGCCGTGTGGGAAATGCAGAACCGGCTGGAAATTCCTTATCGGGTGATAATCAACGAGGCGCTGGAGCTCACCCGCGACTATGCAGGGGAGCCGCCGCGCGGCTTCATCAACGGCGTGCTGGATAATCTGGCCAAACAACTGCGCCCCTCAGAGAAAAAATAAAACCTGACTTACCAAGGAATCTTGTAACTGGAACCAGCCTGGAATGGGTCGTCAGGTTTTTACCCTGTGCCTTCAATCTTTATTTTTCGGATGGCCTTGCGGGTAGGTTTTGCTTTAGCTGCACTCACTGAAAAGATGGCTCCTTTTGTTTTTTGATTGAGTTGCTAACTCTTGAATAACAAAATGGAAGATTTTACCATTTTATTATTCAATCGTTGGGTAGTTGTAACGCGACTTGCGTCGCTCTTGAAGGAGTCTACCTTTCTTGACCAGCAGAAAGATATTTCTTCTGCTTTCAGGGCGCTTCGCCAGTCAGAAATGACAGGCCGCCCCTTGTGGGTTGGGTGGCTGAAAAGCTTGAAATATTGACAGTTCGGCAATTAAAACCGCAGAAGCCTGGGCCAAAAAGAAAGGTGATGGAGGACAGTTAAGTGTATTTAGTGAACTGTCACTGTCATTCGGTCATAAGGCAAGGAAAAAGCCCGCCTGGACAAGGGGCGGGCTTTGGGTATGCGTAGTCAGAATCAGTTCCGGCAGATTTCTAAAGCTGTGAAGCAACAACATCCCAGTTGATAATATCCCAGATAGATTCCAGGTATTTAGGCCGCGCATTGCGATAATCAATGTAGTAAGCATGCTCCCAGACATCAATGGCCAATAGCGGTGTCTGGCCATCGGTTAGCGGGTTACCTGCATTACTTGTGTTGACCACTTCCAGACCACCATTTGCATTCTTTACCAGCCATGTCCAGCCGGATCCGAAATTACCAATGGCCGAAGCCGTCATTTTGGCCCGGAACTCGCCAAAGGAACCAAATGCGCCTGCCAGAGCATCCGCCAACGTGCCACCAGGTTCTCCACCCCCGCTTGGGGTGAGGCCGTTGAAATAAAAAGTATGGTTCCAGATTTGAGCTGCATTGTTGAAGATGCCACCAGCCGGGGCCGTGGTAATAATATCTTCCAGCGTCTTGTCTGCATATTCCGTGCCCTCAACCAGTTTATTCAGGTTGGCGACATAAGCGGCATGGTGTTTGCCGTGATGGTATTCCAGCGTTTCGGCAGAAATAACTGGTGCCAGCGCATCGTTATCATAAGGTAGTGCGGGTAATTCAAAAGCCATAAGTATTCTCCTTTATATTCGGGGGTAGCGCAATGTCAACGAAACCGCACATGAATCATGCGGGATAAGAACGATAGGCTCTCATTTTTGGCGATGCAATCCTTTTTTACGTAGGGCTATTTGAACAATTACATGAACTCATGCGGGTCTTTATGTTTGCATCCAGGACAAGCATGAAAGCCAAAGTCGCACTGCTCGACCGCGATGGCGTTATAAATTTCGATTCGCCGGACTATATTCTGGTACCGGATCAATGGCGACCGGAGCAGTTGTTTCCAGAAGCTCATGCAAAGGTGTTTGTTAAATGATTGAAAACCGAAGGTATTTTCATCTCAAAAAGCTCCGCATTGAAACCTTGCAATATCAAAGATAAGATTTATTATTGCAAGGTATGAAGCGCGCATATACTGATCTTTTACATGAGCTTTTAGCCATGTTTCCCTGCGTGGCTATTGTCGGTGTTCGCGAGTGCGGAAAAACAACATTATTGCATGGTTTGCCTGAGTCGTGGCGCATTGTTGACCTTGAACAGGCAAGTGACTTTCAGCTTGTATCGGGTGATCCTGATTTGTTCTTTCGTTTGCATCAGCAATCCATAGCGCTGGATGAAGCGCAATTGTTGCCATCTGTTTTTCCGGCTATGCGGGTGGCGATTGATGCTGATCGAAGCCGCTGTGGTCGTTTTATTATCACAGGCTCCAGTTCGCCGGAGCTGATTTCAGCTATTTCGGAATCACTGGCCGGGCGCGTTGCGGTGATTGAGTTGGCGCCATTGAGTTCGTCTGAATCATTTGCTGAGCCGGTGTCTGATTTTTACAAGATGATTCAAAACGGGGATGATATTCAGCTTCTGCTGAATTTGCCCAATCGGATTGCACTGGATGATCTGCATCATTACTGGTTTCGCGGCGGTTATCCCGAACCATGGGTCAAGAATAGCCCTCGCTTCACCAGCTTGTGGATGCAGAATTATATCCAGACCTATATGAATCGAGATATTGTATCCTTGTTCCCGGCTCTGGATCGGAATAAGTACCAGTTGTTTTTGCATATGTTGGCCAGCCTTTCCGGTCAGGTTATCAATTATGCGCATGTGGCCAGAGCGCTGGGCGTATCCCAACCGACTGCGAAAAGTTATTTCCAGATTGCACACGGAACATTTATTTGGCGGCATATCCCTGCCTTTGGTAAACAGGTGGAAAAGCGCATCAGCAAACATCCCAAAGGTTATTTGCGAGATACCGGGCTGTTGCATTTTATGTTACATTTGAATTCGTTGGATGATCTGTTGCAGCATCCGGGAATGGGATTTTCATGGGAGTCGATGGTCATTGAGACCTTGATGCGTAATTTTAATGCGCTGGGTATTGATTGCAGCTGCTCGCACTACCGTACCAATGGCGGTGCTGAAGTGGATATTATTCTGGAAGGTGAATTTGGTATGCTGCCGGTAGAGATTAAATATGGACAAACTGTTCAGGCGCGTCAGTTGCGCAGCCTGCGTGATTTTATTCGTGAACAAGGCTGTCGCCTTGGTATTGTTGTGTGCAATATTGAACGGGTAACGCAGTTGGATGATCAGATTATTGCCGTTCCATTTGGTTGCTTATGAAATTTGATCGTTATTACATTTCGGCTGAAATCAAAAAAAACCTGCGTCAGCTGGGTTTTAAACGGCCAACCGATATTCAGTTCAAGGCTATTCCATCCATCCTTGAGGGTGAAGATGTGCTGGCGATTGCCCAGACCGGCACCGGTAAAACAGCAGCTTTTGCGATTCCGGTCATTGATAAGATCCACCGTTATAAAAGTAGCAAACGCGCTTACGGGATCAAATGCATCGTCATGGCGCCGACGCGCGAACTGGCAGTGCAGATTGGCGAGGTGTTCAAAAGCATTGCGGCACATACGCGTGTCAAAGTATTCACCCTGCACGGCGGGGTTGAGCAGGATCGCCAGATTGCCAGACTACAGGATGGCATTGATGTGCTTATTGCTACGCCGGGGCGCATGTTTGATTTGATCAATCAGCAGGAGATCCGCTTGGCCAGTGTTTCCACGCTGGTGCTGGATGAAGCTGATCACATGCTCGATCTCGGTTTTATTGAAGATATTCGTTACATCAAAAAAATGCTCCGGGGTAAACATCAAACGCTGTTTTTCTCCGCTACTATCAACGATGAAATCAAAAAGCTGGCATACTCCCAGGTGAAAAGCGCAGCGATTCGTATTCAGGTATCACCAAAAGATCGTATATCAAAAAATGTGACGCATGCAGTGATGTTTGTGGAGATGGACGATAAGCGGTTTTTTCTGCAACGCTTTTTGCAGGAGCATCCGACAGATAAGATCATTGTGTTTGTTCGAACCAAAGTGCGAGCCGAGCGCGTGGTCAAGGCGATGGCACGCGTGGGCATGACGGTGGTCAGTATTCACGGTGATAAAGATCAGCGCGATCGCAGCGAAGTGATGCAGTCGTTTCGGGAAGGGAAACAGCGAGTTTTGATTGCTACCGATGTGAGTGCGCGTGGTATTGATGTGCCGGATATCGCTTGTGTGATCAATTACGATTTGCCGGAAAAGGTCGAGAATTATGTGCACCGCGTGGGCCGTACCGGACGCGGGGTAAACAAGGGCGATGCGATTTCATTTTGTAGCAGCGACGAGAAGCCGCTGCTTGAAGCCATTCAATCCTTTATTGCCAAACCGATTGATGTGGTGGGCGTGGATAAAAAAGCCTATGCCGAAATTACCAGCGCCCCGCAGAGTCTGGATGCGCTAGTGGCGGAACATGAAGCGTGGCTGACCGGTGCGGGAAAAAAGTCTAAAAGGCGAAAAAAGAAATGATTGAAGAATTATTATCAGCGCATCAGGCGCGGGTGCTGGGTTGTTTGTTGGAAAAGCAGATGACCACGCCGGATTATTATCCGCTGACGTTGAAAGCACTAACCGCGGCCTGCAATCAAAAGAGCAGCCGGGCTCCTGTGATGGATTTAACTTCCAGTGAAGTGGGCGGCGTGGTCAATGATTTACGCGCTGAAGGTTTGATTACCGCCCGCATGGATGGCCGGGCGGATCGCTTTGAGCAGCATTTATCCCGCAAGCTTGGCATCTCAACCAAAGAACGTGCCGTGCTCTGTGTGCTGATGTTGCGTGGCTCACTCACGCTCAATGAAATCCGTATCAACACAGGCCGCATGGTCAGCTTTGAAAGCTCTGACGAGTTACAGGATTTGCTGCAATCCTTGATCGATCGTGACGATGCTTTAGTGGTTCGCATTGCGCGCGCCGCAGGCCAACGCGAAGATCGGTATGCGCACCTGCTATGCGGCGAGCCGGAGTTTGAAGCGGCTGCCAGGACAGCAGGTAGCTCAAATGGTGGCAGTGCTCTGGTTCCAGATGATATAACTGAACGGATTGCGCAACTGGAAAAAGAGGTCGCTGCTTTGAAGGATGAAGTTCATGAACTGCGCATGGGAAGCAAAAATCAGTGAATAGACTTATTACATTTGAAGGCGTGGACGGCTGCGGCAAGAGCACGCAATTGCAGCGTGCTGCGACATGGTTGCGCGGGCAGGGTCATGATGTCGTTTCGACATTTGAGCCGGGCGATACCGGCTTGGGTAAAGAAATTCGCTCGTTGTTGTTGGCCGGTGAATTCGTGCCGGTGCCGGAAACCGAATTATTACTGTTTCTGGCTGACCGGGCCCAGCATGTGAGAGATGTGATTGTGCCAGCATTGCAATCGGGTGCCTGGGTGCTGTGCGACCGATATTCCGATTCGACGCTGGCTTATCAACTGGCGGCCCGGAAACTGGGCCAGGGGGCAGCTAATCTGGGTCAGATGCTGCGCTTTGCCGAGTGCGGGGTGAGTCCGGCGCTGACGTTGTGGTTTGATGTGCCGGTGGATGAATCGATGCGGCGTATGAAGCAACGGGCCGAGAGCGGTGAGAAAGCCACCCGACTCGATGATGAGGCGATATCATTTCATGAACGCGTGGCGGCTGCATTCGGGCGGCAATATGCATCGGAGCCGGAACGAATGATTCGCATTGATGCGGAGCAGGGCATGGATGATGTAGAGCGGCAGGTGACAGGCGAATTGACGCGTCGTTTCGGTTTGATGGCATGAACCGCTTATACGGCCATGACGCTACGTTAAGCCGCTTTAGCGAATCGCTGGAGGCGGGGAATCTGCATCATGCCTGGTTGCTGTATGGCATGAAGGGTATCGGCAAACACATTCTGGCAGAAAAACTGGCCGGGTTGTTGATGTGCGAGTCTCAAAGCGGGTGCGGTGCATGTCATGCTTGTAAAATGCTGGCGGCAGGTTCGCATCCTGATGTATTCAGGCTCGGGCTGATCGAGGGAAAACGCGATCTGAATATTGAGCAGGTGCGTAGCGTGTTATCTTTTTTATCGCTCAGTGGTGCGGAGAGCGGGCGGCGCGTGGTAATTCTCGATGATGCGGAGCGTATGAATAATCAGGCGGCCAACGCATTACTGAAAGGGTTGGAAGAGCCATCTGCCGGTAGCGTATTATTGATGGCCTGTTCTGATCTGGAACGCTTGCCGGCTACGATTCGTTCGCGCTGCATGTTGCAACAATGTTCGCCGTTGACCGATACCGATGTGCGGGCGGTATTGCAACAACAGGCCCCACCGATTGATCAACAATATCTGGATTTGGCTGTCAGCCTGGCCGATGGATGTCCGGGCGTTGTGAGTGGCTTGCAGGATGAATCGATCGCCAGAGCTTTGCAGGAATGGCAGTCGCTGATTGCCGACCCGGCTGGCGCTGATGTGGGAAAAATTGAAGCGTGGATACGCGCCCATGTCAAAACCGTGCCGCATTTGCTGATAGCGCGGATGCTGGCGATGGCTGTTTATCCTGCATTACAACAACCTTGTACGGCATCGGCGTTTGAGAGCAGGGAGTTATTACAAAAGGCATTACATGAATGTATTTGCTGGCCGGGTGATGTGGTACGCCACAGCCTGCGAGCAGGCCCTGCTTTATTGGCCTGTATGCTGCAATTGCGCACAGCTTTGCGAGCCATGAAAACCACCTGAGACAGGTGAAACGCAAAAACCGATTGCCATACAACCCAAATGATTACAGCCAGCATCCATTGTCCATGCAGGTTCTTGAGATAAGCGGTTTCAGTGGCGCAAGATGGTGGCTATAGTTGCCGTCGCTCCATGGGTTGATGCAATAGTCAGGGTGTCCAAAGTAAAGTAACTCGTTTTATGTCCGGACTTTCTCTGTGCCGTTTGTGTTGACGTACAGGATGTACAAATGTCGCGAGTGCATGGATGCACATGAGTGACCCATGGTGAAAGATTTTATTGCTTTTAGCCGGAGAACACTGCGCAGATGGAAAACTATTACGTCACCACCCCGATTTATTATGTCAACGATGAGCCGCATCTTGGCCATATCTATACCACGATCGCCGCCGATGTGTTGGCCCGTCACCAGCGTTTAAGCGGTAAGGATGTGTTTTTCCTGACCGGTGTGGATGAACATGGGCAGAAGGTGCAGCAGGCGGCTGAAGGGCGTGGCATTGAGCCGATTGAACTGGCTGATCAGGTGGTGGCACGTTATCAGAGTCTTTGGCCGGAGCTGGAAATATCCAACGACGATTTTATTCGTACCAGTTCGGACCGGCATAAGGCCGGAGTTCAGGCGATGTGGCGGCGGCTGGAAAATGCCGGCACGATTTACAAGGATTTCTATGAGGACTGGTACTGCGTGCCCTGCGAAACCTACTGGACGGAAACGCAGTTAAAAGATGCTGACCTCTGGGATTCAAAACAATGTCCGGACTGCAAACGCGCGGTAGAGAAGATACAGGAAGAATCCTATTTCTTCCGCCTGAGCGCTTTTCAGGATCGCCTGATTGAATACATCAAGGCCAATCCGGATTTCATTGCGCCTGCATCGCGTCGCAATGAGGTATTAAGTTTTATCGAGTCTGGCCTGCGCGATTTATCCGTCTCGCGTACAACTTTTTCATGGGGCGTACCGGTGCCGGGTGATGAAAAGCACGTTATCTATGTCTGGATTGATGCGCTGACCAATTACCTGTCCGCGCTTGGCTTCCCCGAGCCGGAGCAGCCCAAATACTGGCCTGCCGATGTGCATCTTATCGGCAAGGATATTTTGCGCTTTCATGCCGTCTATTGGCCAGCCATGTTGATGGCGGCTGATTTACCCTTGCCGAAACGGATCTATGCCCATGGCTGGTGGACAGTGGAAGGCGAAAAGATGAGTAAATCCAAGGGTAATGCGCTTCGACCTGATAAATTACTTAAACAATATGATGCGGATGTGTTGCGTTATTTTCTGCTCAGGGAAGTGCCGTTCGGGCACGATGGTGACTTTTCATTTGCGGCGCTGAAACAGCGTTACAATTCGGAACTGGCCAATGATGTCGGTAACCTGCTGAATCGTTCACTGGCCATGCTGAATAAATATCGCGCTGGCGTGCTTGGCACTGCGGCAGAAGAAAATGGAACCGACCGCGCCCTGATTGCTGATGTTGAAGCTATGCAGCGCGAAGTGGCGGATTATATGGATAAGCAGGCCTTTCACCTGGCGCTGGATCGCATCAATGCAGTGGTGCGACATGGCAATCGTTATGTCGAGGAGAATACACCATGGGCATTGGCCAAGCAGGGGGAAGATGTGCGGCTTGATACCGTGCTCTATCATCTGGTCGAAACATTGCGTTTGGTGGCCTTGCAACTGCTGCCATTTATGCCTGAAAAGATGACGGGTATGCTCAGTCAGATTCTGGATCGCTCTGTTCAGGCTGATGATTTCAGTTTCTCTGCCGATGGCGGCTGGGGCGTACTCGAAGCCGGTCAACAGTGCAGGAAGCCCGAACCTTTGTTTCCGCGCATGGACTGAAGCGTTAATCCTGCTAAGGTTTAGCGTTAATTATGCCGAAAAAGAAATTTCAGCGCTATATGCCGGACCACAGGAAGATACGTGATCAAAAATGCTTGCAATGCTTTGGCACGCTGCTGAATAACCAGGCGCTGTGGCATTTGAATCGGCATTCTCTGGCCCGGGCTTTTTTCATCGGTTTAATCTGTGCTTTTATTCCTGTTCCCTTTCAGATGGTGCTGGCAGCTGCCGGAGCTATTCTGATTCATGCCAATCTGCCCATTGCAGTGGCCTTGGTCTGGTTGACCAATCCGGTCACCATGCCGCCGCTATTTTATATTGCCTATAAACTGGGGGCGTGGGTGATGCAAATGCCGGAACAGGCGTTTCATTTTGAAGCGAGTCTGGAGTGGGTCCTCAACGGCATGGCGACTATTTGGCAGCCTTTCCTGCTCGGTTGCGCGATTCTCGGGGTTATCAGTGGCATTATGGGTTATATCACAATTAAAATAGCCTGGCGCTGGATTGTCGTTCGCAGATGGCGTCGGCGACATCAGCATATCGGATAATATTCTACCCTTGTCTGTCTGGAAAGCTGTAGAACAATCCATCACGGAAACAACCGGTCACGCGTTTTCAATCAAAAATCAGCATAGAATTGGCGGGGGAAGTATCAACATTGCCTGCCGGATTGATGGTGCTGGACGGCGTTATTTCGTGAAACTGAATCAGGCGGAGCAGCTGGATATGTTTGCAGCCGAGGCTGATGGTTTGTGTGAATTGGCCAGTGCAAAGGCTATTCGTGTTCCGATTCCCGTATGTTATGGAAAAGCTGCGGGTAAATCCTGGCTGGTGACTGAGTATATTGGGTTTGGACGGGGAGAAGAGGATTCAGCGCAATTATTGGGCAGGCAGCTGGCGACCTTGCATCGTCAGTCATCGGAACAATTCGGCTGGTTTCGCGATAACACGATTGGTTCCACGCCGCAGCACAACGCGTGGTCGAATGACTGGGTCGATTTCTATCGGGATCACCGGTTACGATTCCAGCTGGAACTGGCTGCCCGCAATGGATTTGCAGGCTCCTTGCAAATCAAGGGTGAACGTTTGATGGCGAATCTTGATGTATTCTTTTCAAGCTATGCGCCGATAGCATCATTGCTGCATGGTGATTTATGGGGTGGAAATCGTGCTTTTGATGAATCAGGGCAACCGGTCATTTTCGATCCGGCAGTTTATTACGGTGATCGTGAAGCCGATATTGCCATGACAGAGCTGTTTAGCGGCTTTGGTGCTGATTTCTATGCCGCATATCAGGAAGCGTGGCCTCTGGATGCCGGATATTCAGTGCGCAAGTCCTTGTATAACCTCTATCACATTCTCAATCACGCTAACCTGTTCGGTGGCGGCTATGCTGTTCAGGCTGAATCGATGATTGATCGATTATTGGCTGAAATCTGATTATCCTAACCCAGCAAAGCCGGAACCAAAAACCTTGAGCCACGACATACGAATTTATTCTTCCTGTTTTATCTTTATTCTTCGTGCCTTTGTGTCTTCGTGGTAAAATATCTTGTGCTGTTGCATTAGATTTTATTTGTAAGGGGCTAACGCAAATGATTATTGTCCGGCGACAGTCATGCCGGAGATGGCAAGTGAGGGCACAGCGGTGGAACCGAACCACGTCAGATCAGAGCCGACCATGGCGATGTTGGCGAACATATCTTTCAGGTTGCCGGCGATGGTGATGCCGGAAACAGGGTGGCTGATTGTTCCGTTTTCAATCAAAAAACCACCGGCGCCACGTGAATAATCACCGGTGACGCTATTGACGCCGAAGCCAATCAGTTCTGTAATCAACAAACCATGATCCATTTCTTCGAGCATGTCCTGTTGTGTTTGTTCTCCTGCCTGCCAGATCAGGTTGGATGAGCCGATGCCAATATCACCGGTCAGGCCGCGCGAGGCGCTGCCGGTTTCCGGTTGTCCTAATCGTTTGGCCACATAGCGGTCGGCCAGAAAAGTATTCAGCCGTCCCTGATCAATGATGCAGTTACGCGAGCAGCGTGTACCTTCACCATCGAATAAACGATTGCCCATGCCATCGGGGTGATCGGGGTTATCCTCAATATGAACAGAGGCGGGGAAAATGGGCTGACCCAGACTATCGGCCAGAAATGAGCGTTGTTGTAATACAGCGCGGCCATTGATTGCGCCGACCAGATGGCCCAGCAGGGATGTGGCAGTGCGTGGTTCGAATATGATTGTGGCCTCGCCGCTATCCATGCTGCCCGGGTTTAAGCGGGAGATGGCCCGGCTTGCAGCTTCTTCTGCAATGTGTTGCGGTGAACGCAAATCCGCTGCGTTAAAGGCGCGGTGCCATGCGTAATCACGTTGCATGGCATCAGCGCTACCGGCAATGACAGATACGCTCAACGAGGCGGATGCCTTGGCATATTCGGCGGCAAATCCGTCGCTGGATGCATAGGCGACGCGGGTACTGCCGAATCCGGCATCAGCGCCTTCGCTATTGCTGATATCGGTGGCGTAGTGGCGGGCAATATCTTCACATTCCATTGCCGCCGTTCTAGCCTGTTCCAAATTCCAGCCCGGGTCGGTGTGATTGTGGCGTTTTTGCCATGTATCGAGTTCATCTGCACCCGGATGATTGGCTCCGACCGGGGGCACTGCATCGGGATCAGGCTCGGAAATGCGCGCCATGGCGACCACCTGTTCGGTCAGCGCCTTTAATCCTGCTTCTGAAACATCGGAGGAAGATGCGGTCGCAAATGCCAGTCCTTGCGGGGTTTCGACAAAGGCGCGTAAACCCAGCCCCTGCGCATCTTCGCGTTCGACAGATTCAACCTGTCCGTTGCGTACGCTGATCGAATCGCCGGTATCGCACAGGGCCAGCGCATCGGCATGGATGGCGCCGCTGTTTCTGGCTGCATCAATCAGGCGAACG
>CAJXNE010000007.1 GCA_913056285.1 uncultured Zetaproteobacteria bacterium
CGGGTTCGGTTATTCTGGCTGGTATTTTGTTAAAAATGGGTGCTTACGGCTTCCTGCGATTCTCATTGCCTGTGGTGCCCGACGCCTCGCAGTATTTCGTACCGTTCATGGTGGCGCTGAGCATGATCGCCATCATCTATATCTCGCTGGTCGCCATGATGCAGAAAGATATGAAGCGATTGATCGCCTATTCATCCATCGCCCACATGGGCTTTGTTACATTGGGCACATTCATGTTCACGCAGGTGGCGCTGGAAGGTGCAATTTTCGGCATGATTTCTCACGGTTTTGTAGCAGCAGCCTTGTTCCTCTGCGTGGGTGTGATGTACGACCGACTACATACGCGCGAAATCGGTGATTACGGTGGCGTGGTCAATGTGATGCCGGTATTTGCTGCTGTCATGATGCTGTTCTGCATGGCCAATGTGGCTCTGCCGGGTGCATCGGCGTTCGTGGCAGAGATCATGGTGTTGATGGGCACGTTCGATGCATCTTCGGCAGCTCAGGCCCATTTGTCGCTGTCGACCAAATGGGTGGCTATTGGCGCGGCGACCAGCGTCATTCTGTCGGCCTGCTATACCTTGTGGATGTATAAACGCGTGATATTCGGTGATCTGGTCAAGGATTCAGTGAAATCCATGTCGGACATGAATATGCGTGAATTCGGTTATTTTGTGCCGTTGATACTGCTGGTGGCGTGGTTGGGCTTGTACCCCCTGCCGGTGCTCGATGTGTTGCATGCTTCCGTAGCGCATTTGGTTGAACAGGCTACGACGTCGAAGCTGGTCGCGGCGCAAGCGCTGGCGCAAGCTGCACCTGTGCTTGATGCAGTTCACCCTTGAGATTGAAGGAGAAGGATAATTAAATGGCTAATGTAGTATTCCCGTTCCCCTTCCCTGAGCATCTGATTGCATTGATGCCGGAGATATTTGTGGCAGTGGCTGCCATGGCGCTATTGCTGATCGATTTATTCATCGATAAGGATAAGAAAGTCATCACGGCTTATGCGGCGATTGCGGTCACGCTTGTCGCAGCTCTGTTGAGTGTGAAAGTGATGATGCCGGAGGTGGTTACGGCGTTTTACGGTTTCTTTGTGCTCGATCAGTTTGCCGTTTTGGCCAAAGTGCTGATTTGCCTTGGTTCCGCATTCGGCATGGTATTGTCGATCAATTACATGAAAGATGAGCCGCATCTGGGCGAATATTATGTGCTGATGCTGTTTGCCATGCTGGGTATGATGCTGATGGCCTCGGCCAATAATTTCATTATTATGTATCTTGGTATGGAGCTGATGGCGCTATGTGTTTATGTGCTGGTGAGTTATCAGCGCGATGTGCTGCGTTCGAGTGAAGCTGCATTGAAATATTTCATACTCGGCGCTTTATCCTCAGGCATGCTGCTCTATGGCGTCACATTCCTGTACGGCGTAACCGGCAGTTTTGATTTTGCCGCAATTGGCACTGCATTATCTGCCAGTGAAGGGCATGCCGGTTCAGCTGTTTTGCTTGGTCTGGTGTTTGTGATAGCGGGCATGGCATTCAAGGTGTCGATGGCACCGTTCCATATGTGGACACCGGATGCTTATGAAGGCGCGCCCACGCCGGTCACAGCATTTATGTCGATCGGGCCGAAAGTGGCCGGTTTTGTCATTTTTGTGCGCGTATTGGCAGATGCCATGCCTGCACTGCAGCATGAGTACACCTTGATCCTGACCGGATTGGCTGTGTTGACCATGGCGGTCGGCAATCTGGCGGCGATTGCGCAGCGCAATATCAAACGGATGTTGGCTTATTCCACAATCGGTCATGTCGGCTTTGTCATGCTCGGCCTGATTGCGGCAAATACCGATGGGTATGCCGGTATTATGGTTTACATGAGCATTTATCTGTTCATGAATATGGGAGCATTCGCGATTGTTATTCTTATGCGCCGCGAGGGCATTCAGGGCGAATTGCTGGATGACTTCGCCGGGCTGTCGAAAGTGCGTCCCGGTTATGCTTTGGCGATGGGATTATTTATGTTCTCACTGGCAGGCATTCCCTTCCTTGGCGGATTCTGGGCCAAGTATGTGGTGTTTCTGGCAGCGATTGAAGCCGGGCATTTGTATCTTGTCCTGTACGCACTGCTATTCTCGGCGGTTGGTGCGTTTTATTACATTCGCGTTGTCAAATATATTTACTTCGATGCAGAACGGGTGGCGTTTAATTTTGATGAAAGTCGTTTGATGCAGCTTACCGTGCTGGTGACAGCGATTGCTGTGGTGGTACTGGGTATTTACCCGGATCCTTTGATTGATTTTTGCAAGCAATCATTGGCAGGACTGGCATAATGCGTGATGGCGCTGTTGTAAGTGACTTATCCCGTAGTGCGAAATAGGCCGGGCAAAAAAAGGCAGTTGAATATAAACGAAGGTGCCGCTATAGTGCGCCTCGCACGAAACTAGGGGATGGGGCGATTCACTTACTCTCAATTACAGCGTCTGAGGGTTTAATGTTTACGCAACGCGAGCGCCCCCTGCGAAATATATTACGTTTGCAGATTGTTGTTGGCGTGGTTGGCGCTCTGGTCCTGGTTGTTTTTGGCTACTTCTTATTTGCGGCGTCTTTTTTTTGTGGCGTAGTGATGATGGCGGTAAATGGTTGGTGGCTGGCGGCCAGGCTGGAAAAAACAAACGGTCTGAGTGTAGAAGCCGGGCAGCGATCATTGTATGCAGGCGCAGCCATCAGATTCGTGTCGTTGATAGTCGGCTTGTTGTTGGCGTACGCGATGGGGCTTCATCTGTTGCTGGTTGCAGCAGGTATGTTTGTAGCTCAGACGAGTGTGTTTATATCGGCGCTGGTTGGCTTTAAGCGCGAACAAGAATGATAGAAAGCAAGGGAGAGGGTTTTGGCTGAACAGGGTCACGAAGGCGGCATTGCAGGGCATCTGCATTACTGGACTATTAAGCTCGATGAGTCCAATCCGTTCATGCAAATTCATCTGGATACTATGTTGGTGACGCTCATTGTGGCGACGGGCATGTTTGTATTCGCATTGTGGCTGAAAGGTAAACTGGTAGATGGAGCTCCTGCTGGCGCACAGAATTTCATGGAATCTGTGGTTGGCTTTGTTGAAGATACGGTGAAAGATAATTTCCCGGTTCATAATCCGTTGATTGCGCCATTAGCATTTACGATTTTCGTATTTATCGCCTTGATCAATACGATTGATGTCCTGCCAGCGTTCATGATTGGCGATATTGCTCACCTGTTTGGTGTGCCGCATTTTCGGCCGGTAGCCACCAATGATCTGAACCTGCCGGCGGCGATGGCGGTCTCTGTGTTCGTGTTGGTGCTGTATTACGAATTTAAACTGAAACCTGTGCATTTCTGTAAGGAATTGCTGATGGACCCATTTACCAATCTGGTGCCTGGATTCCTCAAGCCGTTTGTTATGCCGATCAACCTGATTCTGAAGTTGGTGGAAGAGATTGCCAAGCCGCTTAGCCTGTCGTTTCGACTGTTCGGTAATATGTTCGCCGGCGAAGTGATCTTCCTGTTGATTGCCTTCCTGCTGCTTAGCGGAGGCCCGGTCAGTATGGTTGCCGGATTCTTTGTTGGCCTGGGCTGGTCAATGTTCCATCTGTTTATCGGTCTGTTGCAGGCATTTATTTTCATGATTCTGACTGTGGTGTATTTATCCATTGCGCATCAGCCAGTTGAACACTAATTATTTATAACGAAAGGAGTATATAAATATGGACGCTACAACTATTATCACAGCTGCATCTGCAATCTCGGTCGGTGTTATTCTAGCTGCCGCAGGCCTCGGTTCTGCCATTGGCTGGGGTCTGATCTGTTCCAAGACGCTGGAAGGTATTTCTCGCCAGCCTGAAATGCGCCCGCAGTTGATGTTCAATATGTTCATCTTTGCCGGTTTGATGGAATCATTCCCGTTCATCATCATGGCATTCGCTCTGTGGTTCCTGTTCGCTAACCCGTTCCTGGGCTAGTTCAAAAAGTATAACGAACAGAACGAACTAAAGAGGAGGTCGTATGAGTATTGACCTGACATTTATCGGTCAGATTGTAGTTTTCCTGGCGCTGGTGTATCTGATGAGGAAACACCTGTTCGGTCCAATGTCCGAACTGATGGCTGCCCGGGCCCAAAAGATTGCTGACGGACTGGCTGCTGCTGATGCCGGCACACAAGCAAGGGCAGTCGCAGAAGCTGAAATTGCCGAGCAAATGAAAGAAGCCCGCGTCAAGGCATCTGAAATACTGGCATCGGCTGAAAAACGTGCAGCCGAGATTAATGAAGAGGCCTTGTTGAAAGCGCGTACTGAAGGCGAGGGAATTGTTGATGCCGCTCGTGAAGAGATCAGTGCCGAGTTGGGCCGTGCGCGCCAGGCGTTGCGTGAGGAAGTGGCTGATATTGCCATGCTCGCAGCAGAACGCGTGGTTGAAACCGAACTGGATGCCAAACGTCATGCCGAGCTGATTGATGGTATTGTCAGTACCGGATTTGGTAACGCATGAGCACGACGCAGATTTCACGTCGATATGCATCAGCACTGTTTGAGCTGATCCATGAGGGCAGCAAGATTGAGGATGATCTTGCCAAGGTGGCTGCTGTGGCCGCTACCGATGAGGTTGGTGCTGTGCTCGACTGTCCTGAATATCCTGCCGAGCTGAAGTGTAGTATCATCATCAAGGCAACCGGTGGCAAAGTCAGCGGCGAAGTTGAACGTCTGGTTGGGCTGCTGGTGGAACGAGGTAAGGCCTGCCTGCTGCCTGAAATCAACGCACAGGTTGAAGAGATGATTCATCTGGCAGCTAGCAAGCTGGATGCAGAAGTAACAGTTGCGACGTCCTTGAACAAGGCCATGCAGGATAAGCTGTGCAAGGCACTGGTTTCCTCCACTGGCAAACAAGTGCGCCTCACCGTATCTGAAGATCAATCCATTTTGGGTGGTATGGTAGTTCGTATTGGTGATCGCAAAATAGATTATTCGTTGCGTACGAAGTTGGCCGGCTTGCGCCGCGCTCTGGCATCGTAAGCGGCAGACTGAGTATTAGAGGAAAATAATAATGAAGCTCGATACCGCAGAAATTAGTTCAATCATTAAAGAACAGATCAAAGGCTTTGAGGCCAGTGCCGCTGACGCCAATGTTGGTCGTATTATCTCCGTCGGCGATGGTGTGGCGCGTGTGTATGGTCTCTCAGCTGCCATGTCCGGCGAAATGCTGGAATTTGCTGATGGCACCAAGGGTATGGTGCTTAATCTGGAGGAAGATAGCGTTGGCGCTGTAATCTTTGGTGAATTCACTGGCTTGTCTGAAGGCGATGAAGTTAAATGTACCGGCAAGATTTTTGAGGTTCCGGTCGGTCCTGAACTCAAAGGTCGCGTTGTCAACTCACTTGGTCAGCCCATTGACGGCAAGGGCCCGATCAATGCTTCGGCCGCAGATGCGGTTGAAAAAATTGCACCGGGCGTGATTGAACGTAAATCAGTCGATCAACCACTTCAAACAGGTATCAAGTCCATCGATTCCATGGTTCCTGTCGGACGCGGTCAGCGTGAGTTGATCATTGGCGACCGTCAGACCGGCAAAACTGCCATAGCAATCGACACGATCATCAACCAGAAAGATACCGGCGTGACCTGTATCTATGTTGCTGTTGGCCAGAAAGCATCAACTGTGGCCAATGTCGTGCGTATCCTGAAAGAGCATGGCGCGCTGGATAACACCATTGTTGTATCCGCGTCGGCATCCGAATCAGCGGCACTGCAATATATTGCACCGTATGCCGGTTGTACGATGGGCGAATATTTCCGTGATCGCGGTGAGGATGCATTGATTGTGTATGATGATCTGACCAAGCAGGCATGGGCCTACCGTCAGGTTTCCCTGATTCTGCGTCGCCCACCGGGCCGCGAAGCTTATCCGGGCGATGTATTCTATCTGCATTCCCGTTTGCTGGAGCGCGCATCCCGCGTGGATGAGACATATGTTGAAAAGTTCACCAATGGCGATGTGACCGGCAAGACAGGCTCATTAACTGCACTGCCAATTATTGAAACACAGGAAGGCGATGTATCCGCATTCGTGCCGACCAACGTTATTTCGATTACTGACGGTCAGATTTTCCTCGAGACCAGCCTGTTTAATGCAGGTCAGCGTCCGGCCATTAATGCCGGCCTGTCTGTTTCTCGTGTGGGCGGCTCGGCTCAAACCAAGGCTATGAAGAAAGTCGGCGGCGGCTTGCGTCTTGATCTGGCTCAATACCGTGAACTGGCTGCATTTGCGCAGTTTGCCTCTGACCTGGATGCAGCGACGCGTCAGCAGATTGAGCGTGGCAAACGCGGCATGGAAGTCCTCAAACAGGATGAAAATAGCCCTCAGTCCGTAGCTGAGATGACTGCTGTGCTGTATGCACTGAACAATGGCGACCTGGATGATATCGAAGTATCTAAAGTAGTAGCTTTCGAAAAAGCATATCTGGCCAACCTGAATTCAGAACATGCAACATTGATTGAAGGTCTGAACGCTAATCCTGCTCTCAATGAACAGGTTGAAGAGGGTCTGCAAACTGCCATGGCCAACTTCAAATCCACCGGTACGTATTGATTCGGAATGAACGGATCCGGCACACAGACTAGAAGGAACTAGATATGGCTTCTACCAAGGAAATACGCGGGCAAATCAAGGCCATCCAGAATACTGGTAAAATTACCAAGGCGATGGAGATGGTTGCTGCATCCAAGATGCGCAAAGCTCAGGATCTTGTTATTGCCGCACGTTCCTATTCTGAGGGCATACTCCGCGTAGTCGGACATCTCATGAACGCACATCCGGAATATAAACATCCGTTTCTGGTGGAGCGTGAAGAGATCAAGAAAGTCGGCGTTATTGTGATTACCTCGGATAAGGGCTTGTGCGGTGGATTGAACACCAATGCTCTGAAAAAAGCACTTGGTCTGATGAAAGAGCAGGAGGCTGATGTCGAAGTGTTCACCATCGGCCGTCGCGCTGGCTCCTTCATGCGCCGCATCGGCGCTCCTATCAATGGTGTTGTTGAAAATGTTCCCGATACCCCGGAATTATCCGATATTATCGGCTTGATTTCGCTGGCTATTGAGCAGTACGTCAATGGCGGTCTGGATGAAGTGCATCTGGTGTATTCCGAGTTTGTCAATACGATGACCCAGACGCCAACGACGACGCGCCTGATGCCATGCCCGTTACCGGAAAAAACAGATACCGGTTACTGGGATTATCTCTACGAGCCGGAAGCTAAAGAAGTGCTTGAGGGTGTGTTGCGCCGTTACGTTGAATCTCTGGTGTATCAGGCATTGTTGGAAAACAAGGCGTGTGAACAATCCGCGCGTATGGTTGCAATGAAAGCTGCTACGGATAATGCGAAGGATATTGTTAAAGATCTCAGTATTACCTATAACAAGGCACGTCAGGCTGCTATCACGCAGGAACTGGCAGAAATTTGTGCTGGTGCAGCTGCGGCTGGCTAAGACAGACCAAGATTGACAGTTAAACAGTTTAGATATTCAGGAGAGGTCAGAAAATGAGTTCAGGTAGCATTGTCCAGGTGATCGGTCCGGTAGTAGATGTCCGCTTTAGCGGCGGAGCACTGCCAAAAATTTATAATGCGCTTGTGATGAGCGAGCCAAAATTAACACTCGAGGTGCAGCAGCATATTGGCGACAATTGCGTACGTGCAATTGCTCTTGGCACTACCGAAGGTTTGAAACGCGGTATGGATGTTTCTGATACAGGTAGCGCTATCAAAGTGCCTGTGGGCCAGGCGACACTTGGTCGCATCATGAACGTATTGGGTGAAGGTATCGATTTCGAGGGTGAGGAAGTTAATTCCGAAGATCGCAAGGAAATCCATCGCGCTGCCCCGTCATTTGAAGAACTGGCTCCGTCATCTGAAATTCTAGAAACCGGCATTAAAGTGATTGATTTGATCGCACCGGTTGCCAAGGGTGGTAAAGTTGGCTTGTTTGGCGGTGCCGGCGTTGGCAAGACCGTCAACATGATGGAATTGATCAACAATATCGCCAAGGCGCATGGCGGCTTCTCCGTATTTGCCGGCGTGGGCGAACGCACCCGTGAAGGCAACGATTTCTACTATGAAATGAAAGAGTCAAACGTGCTGGATAAAGTGGCGCTGGTCTATGGTCAGATGAATGAGCCTCCGGGAAATCGTCTGCGTGTAGCGCTGACCGGTTTGACTATGGCGGAGTATTTTCGCGATGAAGGCCGTGATGTGCTGATTTTTATCGATAACATCTATCGTTATTCACTGGCCGGTGTTGAAGTGTCCGCACTACTGGGACGTATGCCGTCTGCTGTGGGTTATCAGCCGAATCTGGCTGAAGAAATGGGCCGCTTGCAGGAACGTATTGCATCTACCAAGACCGGCTCGATCACATCCGTTCAGGCTGTCTATGTGCCTGCCGACGATTTGACCGATCCGGCTCCTGCCACCACCTTTGCGCATCTGGATTCTACCATCGTATTGTCCCGTTCCATTGCTGAGTTGGGTATTTATCCGGCTATCGACCCGCTTGATTCATCTTCCCGTCAGCTTGATCCGAAAGTGGTCGGCAATGAGCATTATGATGTGGCGCAGGGCGTACAGCAGACTCTGCAGCGGTATAAGGAATTGCAGGATATCATCGCGATTCTGGGCATGGATGAATTGTCCGATGAAGACAAACAGCTGGTTGCTCGCGCTCGCAAGATGCAGCGCTTCCTGTCGCAGCCTTTCCATGTGGCTGAAGTGTTTACCGGTTCTCCGGGCGTATACGCCAAGAAGGATGAGACGATCAAGGCATTCAAGGGCATTCTGGCCGGTGAATATGATCACATGCCTGAACAGGCGTTCTACATGGTTGGTGGTATCGACGAAGCGGTTGCAAAAGCAGAAAAGATGGCGGCTAAAGGCTAATGGCAGCGACGATGCAAGTACTTGTTGCAACAGTTGAACGTGAGGTCTATCGCGGGGAAGCTGAATTTCTCGTCGCTCCGGGATCTGCCGGCGAATTGGGTATCATGCCCAAACATACGCCGCTTATCAGTTCGCTGGCTTCGGGTGAACTCCGGATCACGAACGGGGAAAATGTCGACGAGGTTTTCGTGTCGGGCGGCTTTATTGAAGTGCAGCCTGATATGATTACGGTCTTATCGGACAGTGCTGAACGCGCTACTGATATCGATGAAGCTGCAGCCATTGAAGCTGAACGCAAAGCCAGGGAGATGCTCGACAGCAAACAGGGCGATGTGGATTATGCCAAGGCCGAAGCTGAACTGGCAATGATGACATCTCGTCTGTTGTGGCTGAAAAAGAAAAAGAAAAAATAACGTTTCAATCGTATTAAAGGGGGCTGCGTGGATGTGGCCCCTTTTTTATTGCATCTGTAAAACACTTTCCTAGGTTCATCTGCTATACTCAGCACCATTCGGGTTTTTACTATCGATCATTTTTCAACGATTAGGGGAAAGTATTATGACAACTCATCATTATTCTGATTTGCAGGTCTGCGTTCTGGCAGCAGGGAAAGGCAAACGCATGCGCTCGAATCTGCCCAAAGTGCTGCATAAAGTGCTCGGCAGGGCGATGATCGATCATATTCTGCATACAGTGGAGTTGTTGCGCCCCAAAGGGATTGCAGTGGTGACCGGCCATGCATCTGAATTAGTGCGTGAGCATGTCGGGCAACCTGCAAATCTCGAGTGGGTTATTCAGGACAAACAGCTCGGCACCGGTCACGCTGTTAAACAGTGTGAGAAGGTGATCCGTGATGTGCGCGATGTGTTGATCGTCTGTGGCGATACACCGCTGTTGCAGGTCGAGACACTCGAGAAGCTCGTGAGTGAGCATCGTCAGTCTGCCTCTGATGTGACCGTGCTGACCGCTAACCCTGCAAACCCGTTCGGTTACGGGCGCATTGTCCGTGATGAGAACGGGCATGTGACCAGTATTGTAGAGGAGAAAGATGCCTCTGATTCCGAGCGCTCGATCACCGAGGTCAGTTCCGGGATCTACTGTGTACGTTATGAGGTGCTCTTCGCATTACTGCATGCGATTGGTAATCGTAATGCGCAGGGTGAGTATTATCTGCCGGATATCGTACCGCTGGCGCTCAATGCCGGGCAATCCGTTGAAGCGGTGATGATGAATGATGCCGATGAAATGCTCGGTGTGAATGATCGCGTGCATCTCGCCCATGTTGAGGACGTCATGCAGAAGAAAATTATTCAGGAGTGGCAGCGGCGTGGTGTCACGGTTGAGAAACCCGATACCGTTCGCATCGAGGCGGGAGTCAGTATCGGGATAGATACTGTCATTCAGGCAGGCTGCTACCTGATCGGTTCAACAACGATTGGCGATGAGTGCCGTATCGGCCCGAATGCGGTACTGGTTGATGCATGGCTGGATGATCGGGTGAATGTGTATGCATTCAGCCATATCCAGGGTGCTGCGGTCGGCTCCAACACACAGATTGGCCCCTATGCCCGGCTCCGGCCGGAGGCCCGGCTCGATGAAGGGGTCCATATCGGCAATTTTGTCGAAGTGAAAAAATCGGTGGTTGGATCCGGTAGCAAGATCAATCACCTGACCTATGTCGGCGATGCGAGTATCGGTTCCGACTGTAATATCGGCGCGGGCACCATTACCTGCAATTATGATGGTGCCAATAAATTTGTGACAGAGATCGGGGATAATGTGTTTGTCGGTTCCGATACGCAGCTGGTAGCGCCGGTGCGCGTAGGTGACAATGCAACGATTGGCGCCGGCAGTACCATCACGCGGGATGTGCCAACTGATGGTCTTACGCTATCCGAACGTAGCACCCAGAAACATATAAAAGGATGGAAACGCCCGCAGAAGGATAAACGCTAATGTGCGGAATTGTTGGTGCTATTGGTAGCCGCAATGTCTTGCCTGTGTTGCTGCAAGGCCTGCAGCGACTCGAATATCGCGGATATGACTCTGCCGGACTGGCTGTTCGGGATGCTAAGGGTGAATTAAAACGATTCCGTGCTTTGGGCAAGGTGAAGCAGCTCAAGCAACTGGTTGAACAATCAGATGTGGTTGGAAACCTCGGCATTGCACATACGCGCTGGGCCACGCATGGCGCACCGGCAGAGCGCAATGCACATCCGCATGTGAGCGGTGTCAGGGTGGCTGTGGTGCACAATGGTATCATTGAAAATCATGCAGCACTGCGTGTTAGGCTTGTCAGCCAGGGTTATACGTTTACATCGGAAACCGATACGGAAGTCATTGCTCATTTGCTGGCTGAAAAACTGGAATCAGGCGCTGATTTGCTTGCTGCGGTGAATGCAGCCGCTGCTGAACTGGATGGCGCTTATGCACTGGCGGCTGCCAGCCCGGAAGATGCGGACAGAATAATTGTGACCCGTGCAGGCAGTCCGCTGGTTATCGGTGTTGGTGAGGGTGAGAATTTTATCGCCTCTGATGTGGCTGCATTATTGTCGGAGACCAAGCAGTTTATCTTTCTGGAAGAAGGCGATGTGGCAGAGATTTGTCGCGACGGCATTACCATTTTCAATGGCGATGGCGAGCGGGTTGAACGCCCCGTCAAGACATCGCTACTAACCGGCGGTAGCATTGAAAAGGGACCCTATGCCCACTATATGCTCAAGGAAATTTTTGAGCAGCCGGGCGTGATTTCGGAAACGCTGGAAGGCAGAATTCATCACGGGCGTTTGCTGGAAGCCAGTTTTGGTCATGAAACCACAGCCTTGCTGGACAAGGCTCGCCATGTACAGATCGTCGCCTGCGGCACCAGTTATCATGCCGGCATGGTGGCGCGCTACTGGCTGGAAGAGATGGGCATGCCTTGCAGTATCGAAGTGGCGAGTGAATACCGATACCGCCGGGTCGTTGTGCCGGAAAAATCGTTGCTGATTACCATTTCTCAATCCGGTGAAACTGCCGATACGCTGGCGGCTCTTCGTGGTAGCCGTGCCCAGGGTTATATTGGCAGTCTCACCGTTTGCAATGTACCCGAGAGCTCGCTGGTGCGCGAATCGGATGTGTGCTTTATGACCCGCGCAGGCACCGAGATCGGGGTGGCTTCCACCAAGGCGTTTACAACCCAACTGGTTGCCTTGCGCCTGCTGGCAATTGCGCTGGCGCGTCGTGGTGGCCTGAGTGACGAAATGGAAACTGCCATGGTCAATGAGTTGCATGCGCTGCCCCGTCAGGTGGAAGTGGTACTGCAACTGGACGATGCTATTAAACAAATGGCCGAGGGCTTTTCCGATAAACAGAACGCCCTGTTTCTCGGGCGTGGCCCATTTTACCCCGTTGCTATGGAGGGGGCACTCAAGCTGAAGGAAATATCCTATATTCATGCCGAAGCCTATCCGGCTGGAGAATTGAAGCATGGTCCGCTGGCACTGGTTGATGAATCGATGCCGGTGGTCTGCGCCTTGCCTGATGATCCGTTGCTGGAGAAGGTGCTGTCCAATCTGCAGGAGGTGCGTGCCCGTGGCGGCGAGTTATTCCTGTTCAGTGATCAGAAGGTCAAGGTCGGTCTGGATCGTTATCAGAATTTGACTTTGTCTGATATTTATCCGGGTACCGCGCCGATTGTCTACAGTATTCCATTGCAGTTGCTGGCTTATCATGTCGCCGTGTTTAAGGGTACGGATGTGGATCAGCCGCGTAACCTGGCAAAATCCGTTACAGTTGAATAGTCGTTGAATATCCAATACTTTGGTTGGCATCGATTCATATGGGCTCGAGATAAATGTAATCGAATAGGCTGGCTAACGCTGGCGTTGCTTGTGTTTTGTACATCTGCGCAGGCTGCTGATTTTACGTCGCCATTGCCGGTGCGCAATCTGTATCCGCCTACGATGCGTTTTTTCGACCCGACACCGGATTCGGCGCTGCGCTCCTATGATCAATCGTGGTTGTTTGAACTGACACAGCATTATTCGACCGTGAATATCATTGATACCCGATCCAGTATCCGGGTGTTGGCGGACATGGAACTCTATGTGCTGGATCCTGTCATTCGCCATGCTTTTACCGACAGTCTGGAGCTCTCCGTGCGAGTGCCGGTATTGCTACCTGGCAGTGGCGTATTGGACAGTCCGATTCGATCGTTCCATAATGGATTTGGGCTTCCCGATAGTGGGCGCAAACTGCGTCCCACCAACAGCTTTGCCTATATCGTTGATAATGGCAGGGGAACCCGCTGGCAGGGGAAAGGTCAGCTTGAACTCGGTAATGTCGAACTATCGGCGCGTTATCGCTTGCTCAAGGGTCAACACTGGGCTATGGCTGCATTGACGGCGATTAAATTGCCTACGGCTTCCAAATCGCGCGGCTGGGGTAGTGGCGCATCGGATCTGGCTGTGGGTGGTGTGGTGTCCTGGCATCAGGGCAAGGCTTTCGCCCACCTGGAAGGGTGGTTCGTGCAGCCTTTGGCCAGCGATGAGCCGGGTATTCATTATCAATCCTATCTGCGCGGCTCGGTGACGCTCGGTTATCAGCTATTTGATGCCGCATCATTGATCGTACAGGCTCAGGGCGGTAACTCCCCATATTTGACTGCGGTATCTGCTCTGGATCATCCACCTTTCCTCATTTCATTCGGATTGCGCGGGCAACTGCATGCTGCGGGTGGTGAGAACTCCATGGGCTGGACAGCCACGGTTGTAGAAAATATATCACAGGTCACAACACAGGATATTTCTGTTGCCATTGGTTTAAGCTGGCCTGTTGAATAAGGATGCTTCGATGATTCCCGTATCTCATGCCATTGAGTCCCGGCATGCATCTGTGTGGCAGCTGTGCCTGATTTTTGTGCTGGCGCTGTTATTATTTACGGCCATGCGCTGGCAACCGGAATCGTGGTTGCAACATCAAATTGATCAACAGGCTCGAATCAATGGCATTGATTTACGCTATCAGACATTGCAGGTCGATGGGTTGAGCCTTCGTATGGCGCATGTTTCGATCCGGACAGCGGAACTGCCAGGGCCGCTCATGCTCGATTCCATGCGTATCAGCCCGGCATGGTCATTGTTACTATCAGGAATAGCTGCTGCTGAGGTGAAGGTTACGTTATCTGGTCAAGCGGCCAATGCTGTGCTGGTGCGTCAGGATAAATATATTGGCGTACGTGATCTGAATGCTGTTCTTGATGTGGCTGCACTTCAGCCATTATGGAAGCTTCACATGCCAGTGCCTGTTGATAGCGGGGGAACGCTAAAGTTATCGGGACAGGTGCAACTCGATGCGCTTAGCGGCTTGCCTGTCGAAGGTCAGCTTGATGTGGTTTGGCAGCAGGCTCGCATCGATTTACCTGTATTCAAGAAGCCACTGGGGGATTATCAACTGACATTGAAAGCGACCGGCAACGCATCCGGTATCTGGCAATGGTCGCTGGGCGGCGGCACCGATGTGATGCTGTCGGGTTCCGGTCAGATGAACCTGTCCGGCAAACGGCCACAGCAATGGACGATCAACGGGCGCGTGCAATTGCGAGCAGTACCCGAAGCCAGAGCGATTGCTGCCATGCTGGGCACTCAGACCAAGGTATTTGCGATTTCCGGCAAGCTACTCAATGCACGCCTTCAGGCCATGTAGCCCGCATGATTCAAGCGTACAGGGTCATTAGGCCGCTAGCATTTTCGAATAGACTTTCATCATTGCCGGTAAAAAATAAGTTAATGAGCTACCGTACCTGGGATTGAGTTCAAATATCTGTATGTTTCCGTCAACAAGTTTATAATTAAAACAGCACAGCCCCTCATAGTTCATTGCATTGAGAATTTTTGCAAAGAGATCAATATCTGCGCATGCGCAAGGTTTCGGTTTTTTCGACGGCCTGTAGCCAACACCTTTAATAAAAAGAGCTTGCTTGAATCTGAATGCCAGCGTTTTGTGAAAAACTACTTTTCCATCCACCATCAATATATGCGTTGTAAACTCATCTTGCCCTGCCACATAGGCCTGTCTGAAATATTCATCCGATAAAATAAATTTCTGAAAGAATTGTTCATCTTTCGAGTTTTCAATAATTCTTGACCGGATTCCATTTTCATCTATTCGTTTTTTTAGTATATAAGGAAACGAAAGTTCATTGCTCACTGTTGGAATCATGCTTCCATAGCCGTGCTCCACCATAAAGCGGTTGAATTGCATTTTGTCATTGCACAGATTCATGGCTGCCAATGGTGGGATAAAGCATTTTTTGCCATGCAGTTCCGGATGATGGTCATGCAGAAAGGCGATGTCGCTTATCGCCATAGGAACCAGGATATCAAAACCATCCAAATCTACCTGTTGAAAATTTTTGAAGGAGGGGGGGTAACGCCATACATTGATACGACTGCGAATATGTTCTTCCCAGCCATATTTATCCGAGAAAAGAATTTTGCAACGGCTAAAAAAACGAGACATCATGTATTTGTCATGGCGGCTTGGTGCACTTTGGATTCAGCTTGTTCAAATTCATGTAAACATTGTTCCGGATCATCCGTGTGAAATACAATGATGTTCTGGAGTTCCCTGGACGATTCAATAGCGACAGCATCAAAGCTAATAGCCATCACACCATCGTGAACCCTGACCACGACCCCTTCAGCATTGAGCGGCAACTCGTGCATATAGTGGCCAAGGAGCATGCTGATATGACATTTGCTGCCAATTGCCAGTGTTGTATCCGTTTGAATCAGGATGCCGCTCAGACTCAAATCAATCACCATTGCATCGAAGGGTGATACGCCGGAGGCCCACAGCCTAATCGCAATGGAAATGTTGGAGCGCGTAAATTTACGGGTATTTTCACTTTTTTTCATATCTGTACGATTCCGGTGGATTCAGAGTTAGCCAATATTTCATGAGCAACGATGAAAGGCATGGAACATACTGAACTTAACCATATTTTAAAGTCAATATATGATTTCCTCGTAAAATCAAGTTCATATCCAATGATCATGCAAGGCATTTAAACGTACTGCCATCATTGTAATTGAAGTCGGACGTGCAGTGGTAATGACAAACTTTGACACATGGCTCTTCTATTTCTAAGCTGACGGGACATGAAAATAGACGGAACGACAACGATTTACGGGATAATCGGCTGGCCGGTGAAGCATTCGCTTTCACCGCTGTTTCAATCCCGTTTTCTCAAGCAGCATGATATCAATGCCGTATACCTGCCTTTTGCAGTGGCACCTGATTTGCTCTACCAGGCCATGGAAGGATTATGGGCGCTGGGTGTGCAGGGATTTAATGTCACGGTTCCACACAAGGAATCAGTTTTTCAGATGGTTGAAGCAGATGCTGATGCCAGACTGATCGGTGCAGTCAATACTGTTCGACGAGGAGATAGCGGCTGGCTGGGCACCAATACGGACTGGTTCGGATTCAAGTCGGTGATTGACGGGTTAAAGGTGGATGTTTCGGCGCAACAGGTGGTGCTGTTTGGCGCTGGCGGCACCTCGCGTGCTGTGCTGCATGCATTGGCCCAACTCAATCCCGCGCAAGTGCATATATGTAATCGTAATCCGGATCGCCTGGCTAGGCTGATTACATCAGCCCGGTCATCCTACCCTGATTTGAATTGCGTGCCGGTATCCTGGCAGCAGGATGCCGTAAATGCTGCCTGTGCCGATTCGTGCCTGCTAATCAATACAACCAGTATCGGACTGCAACCAGAGCAGGATTTTCCGTTCACCCTGTCCGGCCAGGGGGCTGCAATAGATGCAGTCTATAAACCGGATGGGCAAACTGCTTTTACCGTGGCCGCAAGCCAGGCCGGGTGCCTGTGCGTGGATGGCTTGCCCATGCTGATTGCACAGGGGGCGGCTGCATTTGCCTGGTGGCATGGCTGCCACCATCCCGATAGCAGTGAAGCTTTGAGATATATGCAATTATATCTTGGCCGTAAAATAAAGCCTTTACCGGGCTGGGAGCAAACAACGTGAACCGCTCTCGTCTGGGAGATATGCTGCTCAGGCAGCAGCGCATCAGCCGTGAACAGATGGAAACGTTGTTGCGTGAAGCCAAATTGAATGGCGATAGCATCACCTCGCAACTGGTGCAGCAGGGTATGTTTACAGAATCCGAGCTGGCTACATTTCTGGCCAGGTCATTCGGGTGCCCTGCCATTGATCTTAATCAGGTCGAGGTGGATGAGGAGGCGGCCAAGATCCCGGTGGATGTGCTGCGCAAGCATCTGGCCTTACCGCTGAAACGAAAAGGCAACAAGCTGACACTCGCCGTGGTTGATCCCTACGATATCAACAGTCTGGATGAGATTGCTTTTATCAGCGGTTGCAAAATTGATATTGTGGTAGCGGCTGAAAGCCAGCTGAACAAGGCATTGGATGATCTCAGTAATAACGACGCTCATTTACAGCAGGTGATGGCCGATCTGGGCGCCATGGATGTTGAAGTTGTTGATACTTCCGAAGAAGATATCGATGAATATTCATTGTCTGCCGAGATTGAAGCGGCTCCGGTGGTCAGGCTGGTTAATCTGATACTGATGGATGCGATCAAGCGCGGTGCTTCGGATATCCATCTGGAACCCTATGAAAAAGTGCTACGTGTGCGCTACCGCGTCGATGGCGTGCTGCACGAAATTATGCGACCGAGTCTGGCGATGCGCGATGCCATTGTATCGCGTTTGAAAATTCTGGCTCGGCTCGATATTTCCGAACGCCGCCTGCCGCAGGACGGACGCATTAAATTGCGCCTGTCGCGTGCCAAGACGGTAGATTTTCGTGTCTCCGTATTGCCGACGCTGTTCGGCGAAAAAGTGGTGATGCGTCTGCTTGATCCTTCCAGCTTGCAACTGGATATGACCAAGCTGGGGTATGGAAAAAGTTCACTGGCATGGCTGAAAGATGCGATTCACATGCCTTACGGTATGGTGCTGGTGACCGGACCGACCGGTTCAGGCAAGACGGTCAGTCTCTATTCGGCTGTGGCTGAACTGAATAAGCCCGGTGTGAATATTTCTACGGCGGAAGACCCTGTTGAATTTAATTTTATGGGTATCAATCAGGTCAATGTGAATGCGGATATCGGGCTGGATTTCCCCGCCGTATTGCGTTCGTTTATGCGCCAGGATCCGGATGTGATTCTGATCGGTGAAATTCGCGATTTCGAAACGGCAGCGATTGGTATCAAGGCTGCGCTGACCGGGCATCTGGTGCTGGCTACCCTGCATACCAACGATGCCCCTTCGACCATGACGCGTTTGATCAATATGGGTATCGAGTCCTTTCTGGTCGGTTCTGCCATTAATATGGTTTCTGCCCAGCGTCTGGCGCGACGTATTTGCCCGGATTGCAAATCGGCAGAGCAGATTCCGCCTGCTGCATTGCTGGATGCCGGCGTGCCGGAAAGCCATCTGGGTGATTATCATCCCATGTATGGAAGTGGATGCCAGACTTGTAATGGAACCGGCTATAAGGGTAGAACGGGTATTTATCAGGTTATGCCGGTTTTTGATGAAATCCGTGAAGCGGTTTATGCTGGCGAGAATTCAGACAAGATCAATGCTATTGCAGTCGCACATGGTGTGAAAACATTGCGAATGGAGGCACTGGAAAAAGTGAAGGCCGGGGATATTTCGCTTGAAGAATGCCTACGGGTTACAGTGGCGGATTGATTGCATGGGGGATCGATAATGAGACGCGGCAGACGGTGGTGAATAGCTGATGGCGATGTTTATATGGCAGGCAAAAAACAAGCAGGGCGCAGCCCAAAGTGGAGAGATGGAGGCGCCTAATCGTGAAATTGCCGCTGCAATATTGCGACGTAAGGGGCTGGTCGACGTCAAAGCGAAGAAAAAGCCGATTGAAATCAACCTTTTTCCCGAGAAAGTCGATGACAAGGATATTTCCGTGTTCTTCCGTCAGCTTTCGACCATGATTAATGCAGGTCTGCCACTGGTGCAGTGTTTTGAACTGGCCGAGCGTGGTACCGAGAAAAAAGCCATGGTCAAGCTGTTGGGTGATGTGCGCCAGAGCCTCGAAGGCGGTAATCCGCTGGGTGAAACCATGCGCAAGTTTCCTGAAGCGTTTGATCGCCTCACTTGCGCTTTGGTGGAAGCTGGTGAGCAGGGCGGCATTCTCGATACGATTCTGTTGCGATTGTGTACGTACAAGGAAAAAGCTCTGAGTCTGAAAGCGAAAATAAAATCAGCGATGGTATACCCGATTGCCATTCTGGTGGTCTCTTTCATTGTGACATCTATTCTGATGATTTTCGTGATTCCGGTATTTAGCGAGATGTTTGCCGATTTGGGCGGCGAACTGCCTTTGCCAACCCAGGTTGCGATGGGTATATCCGATGTTTTTGTGAACTTCTGGTATGTTGTCGTTGGTGCGCCAATTGCGCTGGTGTTTATTGTCCGATCTATATACAAGACGCCAAAGGGACACTATCAACTGGATAAGTTGATGCTGGCTTTACCTGTGCTTGGTGATGTGTTGCGCAAAGCCTCTGTGGCTCGTTTCTGTCGCACCTTTTCCACCCTCAGTGCTGCCGGCGTACCGATTCTGGACGCGCTGGATACGGTAGCTGAAACAGCTGGCAATGTTGTGATTGAAGAAGTCATTTTATCGTCCAAGGATTCGATTTCACAAGGCCAGACGCTGACTGCGCCACTGGAAGCCAGTAAAATTTTCCCCATTATGGTGACGCAGATGATTTCTATCGGTGAGCAGACCGGCAGTCTGGAAGAAATGCTGGGCAAGATTGCCGACTTTTATGAGGAAGAGGTGGATACGGCAGTTGATAATATGCAGCAATTGATGGAGCCGATTATCATGGCTTTTCTCGGTGTTGTGATTGGTGGGTTGGTGATTTCCATGTATCTGCCTATCTTCCAGATGGCCTCTCTCGTCTGATCAGATTCTCGCTACTCGCGGATTCCCGATAATATGCGTCTGATTCTGTATCGCGCTTTGGCGGCCATTGTGATTGCCATGGTGATATTGCAGTGGATTTACCCTGCCTCAGAGGTAGCTCAGCAACAGCTACTGATTACAATAGGTGTGCTGTTTCTGCTGTTGCTGTTGATGCAAATAGCGCTGACATCGAGTCACATATCCGAGCAGAATCAATGGGTTTTCCAGTATGTTTCCGATACCACGCTGGCCAGCGTGCTGATTTTTGCCAGCGGCGGCGTATTCAGTCCATTTTCATTCCTGTATGGTTTAATTATTATTGCATCAGGCTTGCATGCGCGCCGTCTGTTGCCCATTGCCATCAGTATCCTTTCCTGCTCGGGTTATTTGTCCGCCGTCTATGGCGAAGCATGGCTGGTTCGCACTGAAAGCTTAAATACACAGCAGGCGCTACATATTCTGTTGCAGGTTTCTGCACTGCTTTTGGTGGGCGGCGTGATGGCCTATATCGCCAGACGTCATGCCAGTTTGCGTGCTCAGAGTGCTCAAGCCGTTCGGCAGCACAGGAAACTCAAGGATTTACACGATCAAATTATGTCCGAAATGGCGGAAGGCGTGATTGTGCTGGACAGGGATCTGCATGTCAGTGATATGAACGTGGCAGCCCGATTATTATTAGGCGGCACGTCGGTCGCGAGATTGTTGCGTATTCCGGCCCTTGAGATGTTTTTTAAACAGTCGGGACTGTCTGCATTTCAGTGTGAGTTTGAGGATACGGCGGTTCACGCAACGGAAGATGCGAAACGCACCCTGCTGCTGGTTGTGCGACAACTCTCATCCGACGCGGATGCCACATGGCTGTTGACCATTGTCGATATCTCCGAAGTCAGACGCCTGGAACGACAACTGCTGCAGCAGGAAAAAATGGCATTGCTCGGTAATATGGCGGCCATGCTGGCGCATGAAATCCGCAATCCCATTCAGACCATGGCGCAGGGGCTGGAGATTATGGCCATGAAACCGGACAGTCGGTCGACCATGCAGGATATTTTGCATGAAGAAACATTACGCCTGAACAGGCTGGTCGGGATGATGCTGGACTACGCCAAACCGTTGCAGCCGGAGCCGGCATTAACTTATCTGCCGGAAGTGATCAGGCAGGCTCTGGCGCAGGTGGAGATCGCATATCGGGAGCAGGTGCACTGGCGGTGCGAAGTTGATGAACTGGTGCTGGACGGAGACCATGTCCGTCTGGTGCTGGATAATCTGTTGTCCAATGCGCTGGCCAATCGCCGCTCTGAAAGCGCTGTCGAAGTGATGCTGGACGCGAATGACATGGATTGGACGCTCAGCGTATGCAATGAGGGCGATTTGGCGGATAATATCCGCGACAAATTATTTGAACCGTTTGTGACTGGCCGCTCCAGCGGCATCGGTCTGGGTCTGGCGACCGTGCGGCAGGTGTGTGCGGCCAATGGCTGGAAAGTAAAACTTGATACTGACGCAGGCAGGGTCTGTTTTCAGATCAGCGGGCCGGTGCAAACGGACATGCCCCAGCTTGATGAATATGCGATGGAGACGAAACATGGCTGAAATTCTGCTGGTGGAAGATGAAGCGAATGCGCGCAAGGTGTTATGCATGGGGCTGGAGTTGCAGGGCCATCAGGTTTGTGGCTGCGCCTCGCCTGCTGAAGCTGCGCAGCAATTGCAGGATCGGGCTTTCGATGTGGTGCTGACCGATTTGCGCATGGAAGGGCGTGATGCGGGGCTGGATGTGATCAGCATGGTCAGAACGCAGCAACCGAAGGCGCGGGTGTTGTTGTTGACCGCCTATGCCAGCACCGATACAGCGGTTACGGCCATGAAGCAGGGGGCTTTTGATTATCTTACCAAACCTGTATCGGGTGAAGAATTGGCCTCGGCAGTCGAACGGGCGTTGTTTGATGCGGCGTCTGAAACAACGCGTCAGGCGGAGTATTCCGTAGCGGGTGAAACGGCGTTGGCAGAAGCAGATCCAGGCCCAACAGAGACGATGCTGCTCGGCGATTCTGAGCCGATGCAACGGGTGCGTGATCGCTTAAAACGGGCGGCGAAATCTGAGGCTACAGTACTGATTTCCGGTGAGTCAGGAACAGGGAAAGAGTTGGCTGCACGTTTTGTGCATGCATGTTCCGGTCGCGCCAATGAAGCCTTTATTCCGGTGCATTGCGGCGCCATTCCCGAAGGCTTGTTTGAATCCGAATTATTTGGCCATCGCAAGGGGGCGTTTACAGGGGCGGACAGAGATCGTTCCGGTCTGGTTGAGTCGGCCAATGGCGGCACCCTGTTTCTGGATGAAGTCGGAGAGTTGCCAGCATCGGTTCAGGTCAAACTGCTCAGGGTGTTACAGGAGAAACGGGTTCGCCGGGTTGGCGAGGATCGCGAACATCATGTGGATGTGCGGGTGATTGCAGCGACCAATCGTGATTTACAGGTGGAAGTGCAACAGGGCAATTTTCGCGAGGATTTGTTTTTTCGGCTGAACGTGGTGCCAGTGCATATGCCGCCGCTCAGGCAGATCAGGGAGGATATTCCATTGCTGGCCAACGCGATTGTGCGTCAGTATGGCGAGGGGCGCGCCCGGCTTGACGATGGTTGCCTGAGGAAACTGGCGTCCATGCCGTTTATGGGCAATGTCCGGGAACTGGAAAACCTGTTGCAGCGTATGCTGGTATTGTCTGAAGATCATCATCTGGATGTGAGCTTACTGGAGGAAATGTATGCCGGTTCAGAATGTGCTGACGCTGTTTCATTGCAAGGCATGCAGCAGCAGGGCGGTGATCTGGATGGATGGGTGGCGGCCATTGAGCAGCGTTTGATTGATGAGGCGCTGGCCAGAACCGGAGGCAATATTACCAAAGCAGCCACGGAACTGGGTATTAGTTTCCGCTCGCTGCGCTATCGTTTGAAAAAGGGGAATGTGGCGGACGAAGAAATATGATGGCATGTGCGGCATTTCTGCTGGGACTCATGGTTGGGAGTTTTTCCAATGTGTGCGTGTATCGCATTCCCCGGCATGAGTCGATTGCTTTTCCTGGCAGTCATTGTCCTGCTTGTGGTCATGCGATTGCGCCGTACGACAATATCCCGCTGTTGTCCTGGCTGATGCTGGCTGGGCGCTG
>CAJXNE010000008.1 GCA_913056285.1 uncultured Zetaproteobacteria bacterium
CGGCATGAATGCGAGCATCCAGCCCCGCGCGGCGTATTCGACTGGCGGCGCGCAGGGCTTCAGTCAACAGCAGCGGCCAGGCTGTGGTAGCAGTTTCAGGGCATGCTTGCAGGCGATCCATAAGACAGGCAGATAATGCAATCAATAAGCCGCCCGATGCAGGAGGCGGATTGGTCAGCAGTGTGCCGCCAAATACATGCGCCGATAAAGGCGTTCGAATATTGACCTGCTCTGCCCGCATATCTTCGATGCCAAGCAATCCGTGCGGTGTACAGGCCGATACGATCGCCCTGGCAAGATCGCCATGATACATCTCGTCAATGCCCTCAATGGCAAGCATTTCCAGCGTATTGGCCAGATCGGGGTTGCAAAAATCATCACCCTCCCTCAGGCATTCACCTGTCGGCGCATGCAATGATTTGCATGTGCTGGTTTGGCTCAGAATGGGTTGCAGCAGGTGGATAAAGGAAGCCTGCAAGCGATTCAGGCGGATGCCGTTTTTGGCTGCATCTATGCCGGGTGCAAGTGCTTCGCGGAGTGGCAGTTTGCCATGACGCCGATGCGCTTCAAACAGCATGGCCAGCAACGATGGCGTGCCAACCGAACCCTGACCGACATGAAAGGTTTGTACGCTATCACCGAAATCAATGGGGACAGCTTTCAGTTCAGCCTTGAATCCCGGCGGGCGGAAACCGCATGGCATGCGCGCAAAACCATCGTATAGCAGTGCAGGCTGTTGGGAGGATTGTCGGGCCGGGGCGACCAGCATAAAGCCGCCGCCGCCAGCTGCAGTCAGTACCGGTTCTGCACAAAATGAGGTGGTGACGGCGGCAATAGCCGCATCTACCGCATTGCCACCTGCACGCAACGTCGCGGCTCCTGCATCCGCGGTGCTTTTGTGTCCGGCAGCAATCATGCCGTATTTGGTCGGATGCATGCTCTGACGTCCGTTAATGGTGGACAATAAAGCCCTTTTTTTTGATTCTGCCTTGAATGGATTTCAACAATGTTTCAGCCTCATTCCGTGTTTGTTTCGGCCCGACCAGAACCGCATGCAAGCCACCCTTTGTTGGTGAGATAACGCTATGCCAGCCCTTTCGTTTGATCTGGTCAGCCAAACCCCGGGCGCGTGGGTGTTCCTTAAAAGCGCCGAGTTGAACATAAAACCCACCGGAAATATGCTCTGTTTTTGCTGCTGATGTCGGTTTGTCTGTTTCATGAACCGTCGGTGCTTTAGCTGGCGGTGAAACACGGGTTGGTTTTTTGGCTTGTTTGATATGCATTTTGCGTTGGTGTGCGGTTGCGTGTTTTGCCGGCTCGGATGGGACGAGTGTGGCGACCTGTTTCTGTTTTGGTGCGGAGAAATCAAACCATTCAGGTCGGGCAGAGGCCAGCACTACCAGAATGATACAGCATGCGGCAATGCCCCATGCCATACGCTGTTCGAGCAATGATGCCTGCCAATTAGCGGATTCTGACATCAGTCAGAGGTATTTATGAATTGCCGAGTAGTTCATCCAGCTTTTCAACAAAGCTGTTATAACGGAACGGTTTTTGCAGGACATTGAATGCTTTACCGGGAAAGCGTTCATATAAATCTTCGGGGTAGCCGGTGACGAATATGATATTTTTCACCACATCCGGATTAACCTGCTCCAGTGAACTGTAAATCTCATCGCCGGACAACCTTGGAATGCGCACATCGAGCAGTATAACTTGGTAATCGTTACCGTGAGCAGTCAGCTCAAACAGGCTTTGAACCGGATCGCCCATGCTGACGACTTCACCCTCGATGCCTTTTTCAGCGACATAGCGATTGAGAAATGCGGACAAAATGCCCTGAACGGAATCTTCATCATCAATAATCAATGCTTTCATGGTACTTACTCCTGCGTTTTAACCTGTGTTTCAACCTGTGTTTCAAGGTGCAGCGTTTTTGCCTGGCGTTGTTTTTACCGGCTTTGGCAACATACTGTCCGGATTAACGCGGGCATTATTAAAACGCACCCCCCAGTGCAAATGCGGCCCCGTCGCCCGGCCAGTGGCACCAACCTCGCCAATCTTCCCGCCGGTTTCAATCCAGTCGCCTTTTTTTACAGCCGTTGCCTGCATATGCGAATAGACGGACACTAGCCCATTGCCATGGCCGATGGCTACCGTTTTGCCATTGAGATACATATCGGCGACAAGCAGTACGCGCCCGGCCAGCGGCGCCTTGATGATGGTGCCGGCAGGTACAGCAATATCAATGCCCGAATGCGGTGAGCGTGGCTCGCCATTCACAAAACGCTGGGCACCGAACGGGGTGGATACGATACCGTCGACAGGCCTGCTATGCATGACCATATCCGGGCTGGCATCGACTGCTACTTTATAGCTGGCTTTTAGCGCTTTCACTTCGGTGCGAATCCGGGTCAGGGTAGGTTTGTCGAACACAGCCATTTTTTTCGACACCTCAATATGAGATATGCGGAATGTTCCCTTCTCGACCAGCAGGAAATCATTGGCTACCGTACCTTTGGCTGTTTTCCACATGATATTATATTTACCCGGCTTCTTTTTCAGATCGACGCCAACCCATCCGCGCCACTTGCCGCGCCCCAATGCTTTAAGCGGCCAGCTTTTGCCGAAACATGTCAGTGTCAGGGCGTTGCCGGTGTATGATGTTTCCATCGTTACCACATCACCTTGCGTGGCATGCCATTCGTTCGCCATCGCTGGCGTGACCCAGAGTGATAAAACAAATGCAATCAATAACGATATCTTCATATCTGTTTCCCTTTTCCCCTCAGAGCGGGATATTGTTGACTTGGAAAATTCACAAGGCAAGCACGCGATGCGTTTGTTTGCTTGCATTACGAACCTGAGTCGGTGACAGCATCAAATATTTCCAGCCTGGTCGGGCCGGCAAACCATTCTTTGGGCGTCTGCCCCGCCTTGGCGTGGGCTTGCCTGAATGAGTCGGATCGCGTCCATGCCTCAAAAGCCTGACGCGATTCCCACAGCGTCATGACGATATGTTGGTCGGAGGTGTTTTCCTGTGGCCTGAGTACGGCATTTCGGATAAATCCGGGTTCGCCGTCGACTAGCCCTGCGCGTTGCTTAAAACGGTTCTCAAAATCATCCCAGTGGGCGGGATCAATTGTAAATCGATTCATGGTTACAAACATAGGCTCTCCATCGGTCTTATTATTGTTGTAAAATCCAGTTGCCAATATCCTGATAGATGGGCATCGGGTCAAATTTACTGCGTGAGTGTAGCGGATTAAACCAGAAGTTTCTGCCAATCAGTTCAAAGTGGTCGCAGGGCAGTGTGGCGATATGCTTTCCCCAGGTCGCTGATTTGACGGAGACCTGTGCATCATTATCTCCCTCAATCTGCTGAATATAGCGTCCGTGACGACGTACAATCCAGGGGTGGTCTGCAACAGGGCGTGCTGCGCAGTAGCTGCGATATATGATATCCGGGTGATTTGGAGTCTCTGCATTAAATGTCTGGAGTTTGCTTGTGGTCAAATCGCCAACGCCGGCAAACAGACGGATCGGAGAAAATCCCCGACAGACCAGATCAGCTGCAGGTGAACCATGGTGTGGTGTTGACAGGGTGGTCAGGCTGGCTGTTTTATTGGCGCCGCCCTGCAGGGTGATCCAGCGGCGGGCATCGAGCCCGCCCATCGAATGGGCCAGTAAATGTAGCGGGCCGGATTCGGTTGCCAGTTGACGGGCCAGCGCACGGGCGCGTTGATCGATACTGCCGGCCCATGGCAATGATGGTGCCAACGTGCGCAGACCCATGCTCTCATAGAGTTGGCGCACGCCCCGAAAATATTCCAGCCATAATAATTTACGAAACCCGAACAGGCCGTGGATGAGGACAATCGTGGGCGGTGCCGTCATCATTGAGGGTTTTGCGACAAGTCATGATTGAGCTTGCGGACGGGTGCGCAAATCAATGGCCTGCACTGCAGGGTGTTGATGGGTAAGGAAAGGGTATATTGCACTGTACACTTTCCGGTGAGTAAAAAGGCCATGGATGGACTTTTCACGACGTCATCAAGTTATTTGCGGCTGTGAATATGCAACAACGACATTTGGGGGGAACGCTGCTTCTCAACCGGCACAGGATAGTCGCCGGAGAAACAGGCGTCGCAATGGACGGAGCGGGGCTTACCGACCGCACGGTACATGCCTTCAAAGCTGACAAAGGCCAGCGAATCTGCGCCAATGGCTTTGCGCATGGCTTCGAGATCCATTTTGTTGGCCATAAGCTCATCGGCATCAGGCGTATCAACCCCGTAGAAGCAAGAATGTTTGGTTGGTGGGCTGGAAATACGCAAATGAATTTCTTTGGCGCCGGCGGCACGCACCATTTCAACAATCTTGCGGCTGGTGGTGCCGCGCACAATCGAGTCATCGACCAGGATTACGCGTTTACCCTTAATCAAGTTACGGTTCGGATTGAGTTTTAATTTGACGCCGAAATTACGAATGGATTGTTTCGGCTCAATAAAAGTTCGACCGACATAATGATTGCGGATCAACCCCATCTGGAACGGGATACCGGCAGCTTCGGCAAAGCCCATGGCCGGTGGCACGCCGGAATCGGGCACCGGAATAACCAGGTCGGCTTCGACAGGCGATTCCTTGGCCAGTTCGACGCCAATCTGATAACGCGCCTGATAGACATTGACGCCCTCCAGTGTGGAGTCCGGGCGGGCAAAATAGACGTATTCAAATACGCAGAATTTGGATTCGATGTTCTGGAACGGGTGCAGGCTTTCCAAACCATTCTCATCAATCACGACCATTTCACCCGGTTCAACATCGCGTACATAGGTGGCGCCGACCAGGTCGAAAGCGCAGGTCTCGGAGGCCAATACCCATGAATCATCCAGTTTACCCAGCACCAGCGGGCGAATGCCGTGGCGATCACGCATGCCAACCAATCGCTTCTCGGCCAGCACCAGCAATGAAAAGCCGCCGTTTAGCTCGCTGACTGCACCTGCAAGCCGTTCTTTCATGCTCGATGCCTGGCTTCTGGCTACCAGGTGAATCAGCACTTCGGTGTCGGAGGTGGACTGGAAAATCGAGCCTTTTTTCTCCAGCTGCTTGCGTAGTTCCGGCGCATTCACAATATTGCCGTTGTGGCACATTGCGATGCCGCCGTGGGCGTATTCATAGGAAAAAGGCTGGCAATTGCGCAGGCCGGATTCGCCCGAGGTGGAGTAGCGCACATGGCCGATGCTGTGTGATCCACTCAGGGTTTTGAGGTCCGATTTCTGGAAAATATCAGCCACCAGGCCCATGCCGCGGTGGGTATAAAAACTGTGGCCATCGGTGCTGACAATACCAGCTGATTCCTGGCCGCGATGCTGTTGAGCATAGAGGCCGAGGTAGGTCAGGTTGGCGGCCTCGGGGTGGTTGAATACGCCGAATACGCCGCATTCGTCATGGAAGTGGTCGTGGCTATCGGAATCAATAAGCATGTGACTGCACTCGCTCATCTCCTGTTATTATCGATGATGGATTTCAGGGCATTTTTATCCTTGATCGGAATAATATCCTGCAAGCGGGCATTGGTTGCCTGCGGAGACGGATATTTTGCGCCGCCCTGTCTGGAAAAAGGGTATCCCTGTGGGATCATGCCACCAAGCATATCGCCCAGTTCAATCGCATAGGGGGCAAGCTGACTTTTTTTGAGCCACGATGCATCGGGGCGGGTGTAGGATGTATAAACGAGGAAACAGAGCGCAATTAGCAGCATGCCACGTGCAGCACCAAAAAAGACGCCCAGGGTGCGATCAGTTGCTGTCAGGGCGGCCAGGTCGACCAGGCGGCGGATAATGGCGCCGACCAGCCCAACGAGGATCATCACAATGACAAACACCAGTGCGAAACCGGCGACATCGGCGCCGGTAGGGTTGGTGATCCACTGGCTGAGGAAATCGCCGGTGCGGCCGGATAATCGACTGGCAATCAGGAATGCCGCGACCAGACCAGTCAGTGAAATAATTTCGCGGACAAAGCCGCGCCATAACGATAATACCATCGATAATCCAACGATGGTGATCAGAATATAATCAACAAAGTTCAAGTCAGCCCTCGATTTTGTTCAGGTTAACGCGCATGGACTTTTTCCACCCCGTGATATGAAATATTATCATGGGGTGGAAAAAGTCCATGCAAGCACGTTGTTTGTTTCATGCTATATTTTCTGCGCTGCTTCGGACAAATGTCTGACGCCAGTCAGGACAAGCGGTGTTGCTGTTTCGCTGCGTATATTAGCAACGATATTGGCCTTCTGCACCCTTCCATGATTTTCAGTCGGCAGCAGCAATCGTGAGAAGCCCAGATTGGCCGCTTCTCTGGCTCTGGCTTCCGGCAGTCCGACCGGTCGCACTTCGCCGGTTAAACCCACTTCGCCGAATACGGCAATATCTTCTGGAACTGCTTTTTCCTGATAGGCTGAAACCATGGCCAGCAATACAGCCAGGTCGGCAGCAGGCTCTGCCACGCGCGCGCCGCCAGCGATATTAATATATACATCATGTTGCGATAGCGGCAGGCCGATGCGCCGTTCCAGCACTGCAGTGAGCATGGCGATGCGTCCGGCATCGACACCTACAGCAGAGCGTTTCGGGGTGGCATATACAGTCGGTGCAATCAGCGCCTGAACCTCGACCAGCAAAGGGCGCGTACCCTCCATACAGGCCAGCACCACCGAACCGGGCGTATCCTTGGCGCGCTCAGCCAGAAACAGGCGCGAAGCATCGCGGATGCCAATCAGTCCTGCATCGGTCATCTCAAATACGCCGATTTCGCCCGCTGGCCCGAAACGATTTTTTACGGCACGCAGAATGCGGTGAGCATGGCCGCGATCGCCCTCGAAATAAATGACCGCATCGACCATGTGTTCGAGTACGCGCGGGCCGGCCAGCGCCCCTTCCTTGGTGACATGGCCGACCAGAATCAGGGCATGTCCATGTTGTTTGGCATTCTTAATCAGATTGGCCGAACAATCGCGCACCTGCGATACCGTGCCCGGTGCGCTGGTTAAACGATTGCTTACGGTGGTTTGAATCGAATCGACGATGACAGCAGAGGGTTTTATTTTGTCTATCGTAGCCAGCATCGATTCCAGTTCACAGGCGGAGATTAATAGCAAATCATCATGCAAGGCATCAATGCGTTCGCCTCGGAGATGCACTTGTTGCACCGATTCCTCGCCGGTAATATAGAGTACCGGGCCGCCCTGTTTATGATTTGCCAACCTGGCGGCGGCCTGAAGCAATACAGTGGATTTTCCAATGCCGGGGTCGCCGCCGATGAGTACAGCAGAGCCGGGCACCAGACCGCCGCCGAGTACACGGTCCAGTTCTTCAATGCCGGTGGAGCTGCGGGGGCAGTCTTTGCCGCTGATGTCGGTGATTGAAGCAGCAGGCAGCACTTTACCCTTGCCCGCCGCACGGGCGGTTGCTGATTCAATCACCTGCTCAGAGATCGAATTCCAGTCGCCGCAATCCGGGCATTGCCCTATCCACTTGCGATGTTCAGCGCCGCAGCTCTGGCAGACAAACAGTGATTTAGCCATGTTGCCGAGTGTAACCGGAAATCAGGGCGACTCCATCAGAAACTTATATGTGAGGGAGCAGGTCGACAAAAAGCACGGGGACAATGAATAAGCCTTGTTCAGACAGCGCTTACCCTGTCAGCAATAGATGGTTCTATCCTGTTTGTGCTGGCTCGCTGACAGAAAAATCACCCGATAGCATCGATTGATCCGGCATGGGAGTCTGTGAACGTGATGCCTTAAAACACCTCGTGAAGCCCTTTTTAATCGCCGCCATTGAGGGAGCGTTGTGCTGCATGGTAGTCCACCCGCCATGGCCATCGCTGTTTGGCAAGAATGGCATCCTGTGTTGCTTTATCGAGATAGTTGAATGTGAAGCGCAACACGCCTTGATCGCTGGCTGTTGTGCGTTCGAAAAGCAGCGCATCGCCCTGATATTTTTTAAAGTCGCGCTGGTATGTGCGAAAGAACCCGCCCACATGGAATGTCTTGAGTTTTGGCTCAACACGCAGGAATGATGGCATGGACAAAGTATGTTGTACCTGCTGCTCCAGTTGCTTGGACAAGTGCTTTGCAGTATAGGCTATGGCGGCCAGTGGGGGAGAATTTTTTGTACCTTCGCATATTGCAAACAGGATGCGCAGATTCTTGCCGGGACCCATGCTGGTATCGCGTCCCAATACGTTCGAGATGATGAGAACTTTGGATTCTGTGCCACTTAGTATTTTGTCGCGTATATCTTCAATACCCAGTTTTTGGCCTGCAATCGCCCATTCCCGATCATGCGCGCGATGGATAGCCGGATATACTTCCAGCAAGCGAATGACCACCAGTGCGTTATGTGCGTTGATCCAGAACGCTTGCCTTTGTGCGGCTGTCCAGGTTTGAAGCTCCCGATGGGTGACTGATTGCATGGCAGCAAGAAATTGCTTTAGTCGCGTTTGATTGCGCTGCCATGCACCGTAGTGAATATAGCCGCCCTGATTAAATTGCTTTAAATCCTTGTTCCATAATTTATAGCTATGATCAAAAGCCATTGCAGTTGCTGGTGTAATCATGATGGCAATCAGTAAGGTAAATATTGCTTTTCTCATGGTTCCCGCCCTATGGAAGCGCGATCTGATTACAGGCAGGATGCCTTTAATCAGCATCTCCCTGACATAATCCAATGATAGTCTATATGGCGTGAAAAATCATCAAACAGATCATAAAAAGAGAAGGTCGGAGCTGCTCAATCATAGATTAGAGCCCTCTGTGTAAAAGAATCACTTTGTCTGGGCAAATCTTTGTGGTTCACTACGGCAATGGGAAAACATATTCATATTCTTGGCATTTGCGGCACGGCAATGGCGGCGATTGCAGCGCTGGCAAAGTCTAAAGGTTGGCAGGTGACTGGCTCGGATGCAGGGGTTTATCCGCCGATGTCCGATTATCTGGCCGGGCTCGGCATCGCTATCGTACCATTTGATGCAGCGAATCTGACGCCTGCACCGGATCTGTGCGTGATTGGCAATGCCATGTCTCGCGGCAATGTCGAAGTGGAGTGCATACTGGATCAGGGCCTGCCATATTGTTCAGGGCCGCAGTTTGTCGGAGATTATATTTTGCCAGGACGCCATGCTGTGGTCGTTGCGGGTACGCATGGCAAGACCACCACATCGTCGCTGCTGGCGCATGTGTTGGAAACAGCGGAAAAGTCGCCCGGCTTTTTAATCGGTGGCGTGCCAGAAGATTTCGGTGGTGGCGCCAGATTGGGTGAGGGTGAAGCCTTTGTGCTGGAAGGCGATGAATACGACACCGCTTTTTTTGATAAACGCAGCAAGTTTTTGCATTACCATGCGCGCACGCTGATTCTGAATAATATCGAATACGACCATGCCGATATTTTTCCGGATCTGGAAGCAATTAAAACCCAGTTTCACCATCTGATTCGTACTGTTCCTGCAGGCGGCTTGATTGTTGCCAATGCCGATGATGTGAATATCCCGGATGTGCTGGCACGCGGCTGCTGGACGCCGGTAATCTCCTTCGCACGTTACGGAAATCAACAGGCCGAATGGCAATGGGAGTCTATGGCTGCGGATGGTTCATCGTTTCGCCTGTACCGGCACGGCAAGGTCGTCCATGAGGTGGATTGGGCGATGATTGGCGTGCACAACGTCGCTAATGCATGCGCCGTAGCGGCAACTGCTTCAACACTTCATGTGGGCGCGGATGTTATCCGCCATGCATTTGAATCATTTTCAGGCATTCAGCGCCGTATGACACTGGTGGGGGAGGCCGGCGGCATCAGGGTGTTCGATGATTTTGCCCACCACCCGACCGCCATTACCGGCATGGTTTCCGCCGCCAAGGCCAGCATGCGCAGGCATGGTGATAAAGGAAAGTTATGGGTGATTATAGAACCGCGTTCCAACACCATGCGCACCCGCATTCATCAGGAGCGCTTGCCGGCCTGTTTCAGAGCTGCTGACCGGGTCATTTTCGTGCCGGCAAAGACTCGCAATCTTGAACCGCATGAGGTGTTGGATGCAGGGCTGGTATGTCGCGAGATCGGCTCGCATGCAGCCGTCATGCCCGATGTAGAGGCGATTATTGTACATCTCAAAAAACATACGGCTGTTGGTGATGATGTATTGATCCTGTCCAATGGTGGTTTTGATGGGCTTCACAAACGATTACTGACGGCTCTGGCTGATTGAGGAAACGCAAAGGCAAAACCGCGTTTTTGCTTTAGCGTTGTGTTGGACTTTTTTCATTGTCTGCCTAGAGTGCGCGCCCGCATCGAAAAGCCGAGAAAAGCTGGCGGGTCAAAGCCGGCCGAACAAGGCTGAATAACCAGATGCACGCCGTGACGGGATAACCCGACGGTGCACTTTAAGGAGAACACTATGACTGATTATGTGATCGAAGCAGAACTTCGTGAAGAAACAGGCCGTTCGGCAACACGCCGCTTGCGCCGTACCGGCAAAATGCCGGGCATTATTTATGGCGGCGGCAAGCCTGATCTGGCCATCACCATGGACTACAACACTGTGTCCAAATTGCTCAATGAAGAGCAGTTTCATACCTCTATTCTGGAAGTAAATGTGAAAGGTTCACGCGGCAAGAATAAAGTGCTGCTGAAAGACAGTCAGTGGGATCCTGTTATGGATATTGCTACACATCTGGATTTTTTCCGCGTGGCCGCCGGCGACTCCATTACTATGGACGTGCCTGTTGTTGCTATTAATTTCGAGAAAGCGCCGGGCATTGTGAAGGGCGGCCTGCTTGATACCGTCCGTCACTCGCTTGAAGTAACCTGTCGCGCCGACTCCATTCCGGATCAAATCGAAATTGATTGTAGCGACATGGAAGTTGGCGACACGGTTCATATTGATGATATCACCTTGCCTGAAGGTGCTGAAGTTCAGCATGACGTGAACTTTACCATACTGAACATGACCGCGCCGCAGGCCGGCGTAGATGAAGATGAAAGTGAAGGTGAAAGTGAAGGTGAAGCAAGTGAGGCCACTGAAGGCGACGCAGCTGAGTAAGTCTTGAAACTGCTTGTCGGCCTGGGAAATCCGGGCAACAAGTATGCGGAAACACGGCATAATATCGGCTTTCGCTTTGTTGATCTTCTGGCCAAATCCGAGGGGCTTCGCTTTACCGCGGCCCCTCGTTTTCATGCTGAAACGGCCAGCTGGGAATCATCTGCCGGACGCATCCTGCTGATTAAACCGCAAACGTTTATGAATAACAGCGGCGAAGCCGTTGGCGCGCTGGCGCGTTTCTATCAGATCGATGAACAGGATATCATTGTCGTGTACGATGATCTGGATCTGCCTGCCGGTAAATTACGCATCAAAAAAGGCGGCGGCCATGGCGGACATAATGGCCTGCGATCGATTCATGCACATTTGCCGACGGCTGATTATGTGCGCGTAAAAATCGGCATTGGCCGCCCTCCCCACGGCGACATCACGCCATGGGTGCTGGGCAAAGCCTGCGAAGGTGACCGAGCCGATGAGGCGCGCATCTTTGCAGCCCTGATGAATGAGCTGGTCACCTTGCTTTCCGGCCAGACAGACACAGCAGCCAATCGTATTCATTTGGCATTAAATTCGGGAAAGGAGCAAGACGTCCGGCGTAAGGTGTGAGCCTTTACCCCGAACACCTCATCCTTTACCCCTCACGAGGTTATCAACCATGGCACTGAGTATTGGTATCGTAGGACTGCCCAATGTGGGCAAATCGACCCTGTTTAACGCCCTCAACGGCGGCGGTGCAGAAGCGGCGAATTATCCATTCTGCACCATCGATCCGAATGTCGGCATCGTCAAAGTACCTGATCCACGCATGGATGCGCTGGCCGAGATCGTTAAGCCACAGGCCATGCAACATGCTGTGGTGGAGTTTGTTGATATTGCAGGACTCGTTGCAGGCGCTGCCTCCGGTGAAGGGCTTGGCAATAAGTTCCTGGCCAATATTCGCGAATGCTCGGCGATTGCACATGTGGTGCGCTGTTTTGAAGATGAAAATGTCACCCATGTATCCGGCACCATTGATCCTCTCTCGGATATTGAAGTGATTGATACTGAGCTGATGCTCAAAGATATGGAAACCGTCGAGAAGGCAACGCAGCGCACCGAGAAACAGTGCAAGACCGGTGATAAAGAAGCCAGGGCTCTGCTCGAATTACAGCAAAAAGTCCTCAAGGGGCTGGAAGACGGGATTACCGTTCGTCGTCAGAGTCTGAATGAAGAGGAACAGGGCAAACTCAGAGATTTATGGCTGCTGACTGGCAAGCCGGTTATCTACATTACCAATGTCGATGATGGCTCGCTGCCGGACGGTAATGCCTATGTTGAGCAGGTGCGGGCATTTGCTGATCAGGAAGGCGCGCGCGTGGCTGTCGTTTCAGCCCAGATCGAATCGGAACTGGTGGAAATGGATGCAGAGTCACAAGCGGAATTTCTATCTGACCTCGGCCTGACCGAACCGGGTCTGAATACAGTCATTCGCGAAGCCTACACCCTGCTTGATTTGATTTCCTATTTTACAGCCGGTGTGAAAGAAGTGCGCGCCTGGACGATTCACAGAGGTGATCCCGCACCGAAAGCGGCTGCCGTGATTCATAATGATTTCGAGAAAGGCTTTATCCGCGCCGAAACAATCGCTTATGAGGATTTTGTCACCCTTGGCGGCGAAGCCAAAGCCAAAGAGGCAGGCAAGATGCGACTCGAAGGCAAAGAATACATCGTCCGGGACGGCGATGTGCTGCACTTCCGTTTCAACGTCTAGTTCAAAGCGTTAAAACGGTAAGGTTTACCAAACGCTGCGGCAACTTGCCGGCCAATGCCATCAATTTCGCCTGAGATGTTTGTGTATAAGTCTTATAAGACCTATATAATTATTGCCGTCGCTTTCAGCTGAAGCAACAACTGCTATGCTGCGCATACAAATTTCCCAGAGGTAAACATGGCCGATTATCAGTATATTTATTCAATGGAAGGCGTGGGCAAGGTGATTGCCAACAAAAAGGAGATACTCAAGGATATTTATCTCTCCTTCCTGCCCGGTGCCAAGATCGGCGTGCTGGGGCTCAACGGTTCCGGCAAATCCACCCTGCTGCGCATTATGGCCGGCCTTGATACCGACATTCTGGGCGAGGCGCGTCCGGCCCCCGGCATTCGTGTCGGTTATCTGCCGCAGGAACCGGTGCTGGATGAAACAAAAAATGTTCGGGGCAATGTCGAAGAGGCCGTGCAGCCGATGAAAGATGCATTGAGCGAGCTCGATGCAGTGTATGCGGCCTATGGCGAGCCTGATGCCGATTTTGATGCGATTGCTGCCAGGCAGGCCAAGTTGGAAGATATTATCGAAGCCGGTGACGGTCACAACCTGGATCGCAAGCTGGATATCGCTGCTGATGCGCTGCGCCTGCCTGAATGGGATGCCGATGTCAGCAAGCTTTCCGGTGGTGAACGCAGGCGCGTGGCGCTATGTCGGTTGCTGCTCTCGAACCCGGATATGCTATTGCTCGATGAGCCGACCAACCATCTCGATGCTGAATCGGTCGCCTGGTTAGAGCGGTTTTTACATGATTACCCCGGCACTGTGGTGGCGGTGACACATGACCGTTATTTCCTCGATAATGTGGCGGGCTGGATTCTGGAGCTTGATCGCGGGCGCGGTATTCCGTTTGAGGGCAATTACAGCGGCTGGCTGGAACAGAAAGAGCAACGTTTGGCTGTGGAAGAAAAACAGGAGACATCGCGTCAGAAAGCTATGCAGCACGAACTGGAATGGGTGCGCACCGGCGCCAAAGGACGTCACGCAAAATCCAAAGCACGCCTGAAAGCCTTTGATGAACTGGCCAGCCGCGAAGTGCAGGAGCGCAATGCCACCAAACAGATTTTTATTCCGGTGGCTGAACGATTGGGCGATACTGTGATGATAGCGGATAACGTCAGCAAGGGCTTTGGCGACAAAGAACTGGTTGAAAGCCTGTCATTCAGCCTGCCTCGCGGCGGCATTGTCGGTATCATCGGCGCCAATGGCGCTGGCAAAACAACCCTGTTCCGTATGCTGACCGGCGCCGAGCAGCCGGATTCGGGAACGCTGAGCATCGGCGAAACCGTACAACTCTCCTATGTCGATCAATCGCGCGATGCGCTGGATGGCGATAAAACCGTGTGGGAAGAAATTTCCGGAGGGGCAGATTCTATCTGGCTGGGCAAGGCAGAAGTCTCCAGCCGCGCCTATTGCGGTCGTTTCAATTTCAAAGGCGGCGATCAACAAAAGCCGGTCAAAGTGCTTTCCGGCGGTGAGCGCAATCGCGTCCATCTGGCCAAGATGCTGCAATCCGGAGGCAATGTATTGCTGCTCGATGAGCCAACCAATGATCTCGATGTCGAAACATTGCGGGCGCTGGAGGAAGCATTGCTCGATTTCGCCGGTTGCGCTGTAGTGATTTCACATGATCGCTGGTTCCTTGACCGTGTTGCCACGCATATGCTGGCTTTTGAAGGCGAAGGGCATGTGGAATGGTTTGAGGGCAATTTTGAACAATATGAAGCCGATAAGAAACGCAGGCTCGGCGAAGACGCCACCCAGCCGCATCGCATGAAATACAAAAAGCTGGTTTAAGCGGTTCCCTCTGCGCCCTGATCAAAAATATCCGTGTATTGCTGATTGCTCCAGTAGATGAAGGCGAGAATTTCTGCAATCGCCGTATGTATCTCCGACGGAATAGATGCGCCGATATCGAGCATGGAAAACACCTGTACCAGATCGCGATCTTCACGAATCGGGATATTATTCTCTTTCGCCAGGCGAATTATTTCATCCGCGATAAAGCCGCCGCCCTTGGCGGTCATGGTCGGAGCCTCGTCCAGATAAGGATCCCAGTTCAAAGCAATAGCCTGACGCTGTTTCATGCAATCACATCCAGCAGATTCAAAGAGGACGGCGCCATCCGGGTGAGTTGATCAAAGCTGCGCTGCTTTTCCACATCGGGCGACGTTTGTGCGGCCAGTAGAAACACCTCTTTATAGCCAATATCCTGCAATCGTGTTTCCAGACGCTGGATATGTTCGCGAATAAACTGGCCAACGCCAGCCTGATCAGCGTAGATACGGGCATGCACGGATGTATCGGAAATGCTGGCATCCACCTTCATTTTTCCCAGTCCGGTCAGATCCAGTGCAAACAGCACACTGTAGGATTGTTCAGCTCCACCACCATGTTCGCCATCTTCCTGTGATGATTGATACTGCTGCTGCACGGACATGTATACGCTCACCAACTGCTGCCCGACCAGCATGGGCAATTCAAAACGGATCGGATCGCCATGCATCTGCGCCAGCACATTCAGCGCCTGATTCGATTCAATCCGGGCTGTGCTGTGCTGTGCAAGTTCAGTCAATACCTTGAGGATTTCAGCATGGGTGGTATGACTGCTCTGAATATTGGAGAGTTGCAACATCAACGCTTTCAAATCCTGTAGCATCGCAGGGTGGTGGACGGCTTGCTTTGATAAACCCAATAATTTGGCTTCCATGCCCGTACCGGACTGGCGAATCAGTTGCCCCAGACGCTCACCGTCCACCGGTTTATCCACGGTCGATACGCTTGCCGCCAACCAGTTCTCCAGCTCTGCCAAGATCGAATTCACAGGCAGGTCGGTATTGATCAGGCCAGGCAACAGACTGCGCATAGCAGTCATATTTTGCGACAGCGGTTCATGGCTAACTGGCATGTTATTTTTCAATATGGACATCATGTTGTCGGCGGTGTTTTTCTGCACTGACAGAATCTGAAATTCAGCAGGTGCTTTGCTCATACGCAGCACCAACACATCGCCTTTGACAACGCTTTCTGGCGCGACGGTTTCAACCAGTTTCCCCTGAATATTGAGTTGCACCTGGCCGTTAGGCAGGCGCTTTTGCACCATGGCCGCTGCAACATCGCCAACAGCCAGTTGGAATGTCGCCATTCGGGCAGGCAAGGCGTCTTTGCCTGCATGCTTTGTGGCTGTCTGGTGTATGGTCTGGTGTGTGGCCGGGTGTATGGCTGGTCGCGGCAGAAGCTCCAGCTCTACTTTGTTATGGGCTCCGGCATGCATGCGGACTGAAACGGTTTGACCTTGTTTTAATCCGCCGACGACAGTCGTCTGAATCTGGTGCGCCGACACTTTGGCCGGATGCTTTGGGTCAGGCACGGATAGGCCAATCGTCATTTTCCCCGCCTGTACATGTTCAAGTTTGGCGGACATGACGTTTGCTGACTTCATGTGCGCCAGCAGATCAGCAGGTAGTCTGGACAGGACTGTTGCTCTGGGTCGAGCCTGCTGCGCGGTGGCCTGCGCTCCGGTATTTTTTGTCCTGCTGGGCCCCAGCCAGAACAGCTCGATGCCAGCCTTGCCTGCAAATGAGGATTGTCTGGCCACAAAACTCACCGCCTTGCCCAGCAATGAGGCAGGCAAGCCTTTAATGATAAATGTCTCACCATTGAGCGTGACCTTGAAGGCACCCTTGGCCGCTTTCTGCACCACCGCGCTCATCACTTCTCCTGCCGGCATATGCGACAACTGACCAGAAATAATTCTCAGCACATTGGGCGATCCTTTGGACAGCGAAACAGTACTCCATGAAGCTGCATCAGCTTTGCCTATCGCATCGATTCTGCCTTCAGGCATCGGAATGCTTCAGTATCATGTTGTTATTTCATTTAACATTGGATCACCCATAGAGTCGCCATCAAATAAGCTGTCGCTCTAATAACCCAGCAAGCCGCCTGCCAATTCAGTTGCCAGCGCAAGATGAATCAAGAATCTTTATGTTTCACCTGCGGGTTCAACACTTTCTGAATAGCCTGGCTGAGCACGGAAATGCGGAATGGTTTGTTAATCAGTTCAGCATGATCTTCATACACTTCCGGCTCCAACGGCTGGGTGCGATCATAGGCGGTTAAAAAGATAATGGGGATTTCCGATGAAATTTTCCGGATGCGCCTGGATGCCTGAATGCCGGTCAGGCCGGGCATCAGGATATCCATGAAAATCAGTCGAATGTCATCCTGATGCTTTTCAAATTGCTCGATAGCCACTTTACCATTCCAGGCTTCAATGGTTTGATAACCCATGCGAGCCAGCACCTCACAGGTTGATTCGCGGAATACCTGATCATCATCGACAACGAGAATTTTTTCGCCATGCCCTCGCAACAGCGTATCCTGATGGCCGGTTACGCGATCCGCAGTGGATTCAGGCAAATAAATATGGAATGTCGCGCCTGCACCTTCAATGCTTTCAACATGGATTGTACCGCCAATCTGATGCACATAGCCATATGCCATGGACAAGCCGAGCCCTGTACCCTGCCCCACTTCCCGGGTGGTAAAAAAGGGATCAAAAATACGACCCAATACATCTTCAGAGATACCATGGCCATTGTCCTGTATTTGCAAATGCAACAGTTTGCTGGAAGCAATTTGCGGATGTTTGCGTAAAAAAGCTTCATCGGCATCCATTGCTTCCAGTCCAAAGGAAATACGCGGCATGCTGACGTCCTGCACAGCTAACGCGGCATTTTGCAGCAACTGCATCAGCACTTCCTGTAATTTTTTCAGGTCAGCGCGAACAACCGCAGGCTCAGCGCCCTCACGTGTGAGTTGTTCATCAATATTCAGATTGAACTGGGCATGGCTAGGCAATACCTGCAAAGCAACAATCTGGAATTTCTCGAGACAGTCTACGATATCAATCGGGGCGGCGCGCAACATACTCTTTTTGGCAAAAGACAGCATACTGTCAATCATGGCTGCGGAACGCTCGATCAGTTGTTCGATACGCTTGATCCGATTCAGGGTTTGTTCATCCTCTGTCGATTGTTTAATCAGGAACACGTTACCGTTCATGCCCGCCAGCGCATTGTTAAATTCATGCGCAATACCGCCTACCAATGTGGCTGTGGTTTCCATGCGGCGCACCGTTTCCAGTTGTTCAGTCTGTTCCTGCTGCCTGTATTTGCGTGCACTGATATCGTTGATAATACCAAACACCGTTTCAAGCTTGTCCTGCTTATCATAATGGAGCATCACCGATTCTCCGAACCAGCGTGTGCCATTGGCATGCTTCACTTCATAAGCAAAATCCAGTCGCTTATCATGTTTTTCAATCGCCTGCTGCAACTGCCTGTGATTACCGTATAGCTGCGCACTGGATTCTGTCCATGCCCACAGGCTACTCCCGGTTATTTCATTCGGTGACTTATTTAAAATCGTAATACATTTTTCGGACATGCCGCTATAAGTCTCGCCATCATCCGAGCGCCAAAAGCACGAGGGAAACAAAGCCATCATGTCTGTCAAATGCGATTCGATATCACTGCTGGCATGTTTGAGATGGTCGAACACCTCCAGAATTTCAGCCGCCTCATCGGGCAGCTCTTCTTCCAGTGCATGAACAGCATCATCATCCAGATTGTCATTATCCAGACTGTCATCATCAATGGCCTTACGCAGTTTCTCTACCGGCTCAACCAGTTGATGGCTGAGCGTAAAGTGCAGCGCCTTGATCGAAAGTATCACCAGCAGCAGCATGAGCATAGCGCCCCATGCCGTGGCCGAGAAGATGGCAACTTCCACCGGGCGATCATCCAGCACCAACACCAGGGTGGATTGATGCCCGGGAATACTGCGTCTGTAGATATGTAAGTTACTATGCAGCGCCATCTGCTGATTGATGCTATTGATATTCCCCGGAATACTTGCTTCCAGTTGCGGCTGCTGCTCTTTGCTTAATGCAATATGCATCAATTCACCACTGGCATCCACCAGTAAAATGGCGGAAATAAGCTGTTCCTGAATCAGGGCATCGCTTTCTTCGCGAATCGAACGCTCATCCTGCTGGTCCAGATGTTTAGCAAATTCTCTGGTTTGATAAGTAAGTCGATGATCAGCCATCAGATCGAGGACATAGTCTTCAATACTATGGAAAGTAAGAAGGAAAAGAATGCCAAGCAACGCAAAAAACATCCCGCTCCAAAGCAGAATGGTTTTGGTCAGTTCGTGCTTTAAAGTATGGTGGACATGGCTCATGCATGCTCCCTTGACCTGCTCACTTGGTTCTCTCCCTGAACCGGCTCCATCCGATTCATTCGCCATTATAGCCTGCTGACACATTAACAATCAAACTTATAATCTCTAGGTGTAATCCTTATGGCAGATGGCTGATTACACACCGGTCAGAGCTGAAGATTTGCCGGAAACAAGAAACCGCGGAATGTCCGAAACCTTTGCTAGCCTGGGGCTATTGATTGCCGGCGCGTTTGCATTTAATATTTTTTCCGCTGATTTCCCAATTCTTCCTCGGCTTTTCCGCCGATATGATTCAGGCCATGCCTGCAGTGAATGATTTGGACTGTATTATTCAATAATGCGAACGGATTCTCCTACAAAAACGTGCTCAAATAGCGCCAGCATATCTTCATTTTTCATGCGAATGCAGCCATGCGATGCAGGGGTGCCGATTTTATTCTCTTCGTGCGTGCCGTGGATATAAATATAACGCGCATGCGTATCGACAGCGCCGCGCCGGTTTTTGCCGGTTTCGCAACCATCCAGCCATAGAATACGGCTCAAAATCCAGTCCCGCCGGGCATCATCCGTTTGCGGATCATAGATACAAAATGGTTTCCGCCCACAAAATGCTGTCAACAGGGGCAAACCATCACCGATCTTTTCGGCAATGCGATGTTTGCCCAGCGGCGTCTGAAAACTGCCCTGCCGGTTGCCTGCGCCGGCAGCTGCGGTGGATACAGGATAAGCATAGCGCACGCCTGTTTTGCGGCGGTGATAGAGCATTTGTTCGGCAATGGAAATCATGATCATGGGCGCATTGTACGCGACGATGATATTTTCACCATGCGATGAATTTCTGCATCAAACCCAGAGTACATGGGACTTGAATCCTGCCATCACAAGCCCTACACAATGCCGGACTGAGAAACAGAGCAAGGAGACACAATCGTGACAGCGAAAAAAGATGATATAAGGGATGAACTGGAAGAGGCGCTCCAGCTCGATGAAAATGCTGATGAAGGCGATACGGAGTCAGAAAGCATTCAGCTCGATGAGAATGGTGATGAAGTCGATACGGAGACAGATAGCGAAGAACAGGCCATTGATCCGCTGGCAGCTGCAGAGAACGAAATTGCCGAATTGAAGGATACCGTTCTGCGCATGCACGCCGATATGGAAAACCTGCGCAAACGCACCCAGCGCGAAGTGGCCGATGCGCATAAATTCGGCGTCGAACGGTTTGCCACAGCTTTGCTGGATGTGGTGGATAATCTGGAGCGCGCGCTGGAAGCCGAAGAGGGTAATGAAGCCGCTGTGCGCGAAGGCGTGCAACTCACGCTCAATAGCTGGCATGAAATGATGAAAAATTTTCAGGTCGAGCGTGTCGATGCTGTCGGTAAAACCTTTGACCCGCATTTGCATGAAGCGCTGACCCAGATGCCCAGCGATGAGGCTGAAGGCACTGTAGTCGCCCAGCATGTGGCCGGTTATACCCTGCATGGTCGTTTGATTCGGCCGGCCAAAGTATTGGTCTCCAGTGGCCCGGCGAGTTAAATCAAGGGGGTTGAAATTGTTCAAAACGCTCCCCATAAATGAATTCACAGACAAGTTTCAAACACGTTTAGGAGAATGTAAAAATGGCTAAAGTAATAGGAATTGACCTCGGCACCACCAACTCATGCGTGGCTGTTATGGAAGGCGATAAAGCAAAAGTGATCGCCAACGCGGAAGGTGATAACACTACCCCGTCGATTGTGGCATTTGCCAACGACGAGCGACTGGTCGGTGCGCCGGCCAAGCGCCAGATGGTGACCAATCCGGACAATACATTTTATGCGGTAAAACGTTTAATCGGGCGCAAGTTCGATTCGGCTGAAACCAAACACCACCATGAACTGGTGTCCTACCCGATTGTGGCTGCTGATAATGGCGATGCCTGGGTAGAAGGCAACGGCAAAAAGATGAGCCCGCAGGAAGTTTCGGCTATCACCTTGCAAAAGATGAAGAAAACCGCTGAAGATTATCTCGGCGAAGAAGTCAAAGATGCGGTGATTACTGTGCCTGCGTACTTCAACGATTCCCAGCGCCAGGCTACCAAGGATGCCGGTGCGATTGCCGGCCTGAATGTACTGCGTATCGTCAATGAGCCAACCGCCGCTGCGCTGGCTTATGGGCTGGATAAAACCGAAGAAAATCACCTGATCGCTGTTTATGACCTGGGCGGCGGTACGTTTGATATTTCCATTCTGGAAATCGGTGATGGCGTTTTCGAAGTGAAATCCACCAATGGCGACACCTTCCTGGGCGGTGAAGATTTCGATCAGGTACTGATTAAATATCTGGCCGATGAATTCAAGAAAGAACACGGCGTGGACCTGATGAGCGATAAACTGGCGCTGCAACGTTTGAAAGAAGCGGCGGAAAAAGCCAAAATTGAACTGTCTTCCAGCCAGCAGACCGAAGTGAATCTGCCGTTCATCACCGCTGATGCAAGTGGCCCGAAACATTTGCTAATCAAGCTGACGCGCGCCAAATTCGAGAGTCTGGTGGGTGATCTCGTTGAGAATTCACTCAAACCATGCGCCCAGGCATTGAAAGATGCCGGCGTGAAAGCGTCCGATATTCATGAAGTCGTACTGGTCGGTGGTCAGACCCGTATGCCGCTGGTACAGGAAAAAGTGCAGTCGTTCTTTGGTTCCGAACCACATAAGGGTGTGAACCCGGACGAAGTGGTTGCCATTGGCGCAGCTATTCAGGGCGCAGTATTGACTGGCGACGTCACCGATGTGTTGCTGCTGGATGTCACGCCTCTGAGCCTGGGTATTGAAGTTGAAGGTGGCTTGTTCAACAAGATCATTGAGAAGAACACAACCATCCCGACCAAAAAGAGCCAGACCTATACCACGGCGGCCGATAACCAGACTGCGGTGACGATTAAAGTAGCGCAGGGCGAACGTGATTTATTCTCCGCCAACAAGCAGATGGGCCTGTTTAATCTCGAGGGCATTGCGCCCGCCCCACGCGGTATGCCGCAAATTGAAGTGACATTTGATATTGATGCCAACGGCATTATCCATGTGCATGCCAAGGATAAGGGGACCGGCAAAGAAACATCGATTCGCATCGAATCCGGTTCCGGTCTGAGCGAGGAAGAAATCGAACGCATGAAGAAAGATGCAGAAGCCAATGCCGATGCGGATAAAGAACTGAAAGAGCAGATCGAAGCGAAGAATCGCGCCGATGCGCTGGTCTATTCCACCGAGAAATCGCTCAAAGAACATGGCGATAAAGTGGATGAAGCTACCCGCAAGGAAATCGAGGAAGCACTGGCAGAGCTCAAAACCGCCATCGAAGGCGGCGATGCCGACACCATTGCAGCAGCCGAAACCAAGCTGGCTGAAAAATCGCAGAAACTGGGCGAGGCAATTTATCAGCAGATGCAGCAGGAACAGGCGCAGGCTGAAGGCGGTGCGACCGGCGCAGCCGATGCCACGTCATCGGCTACA
>CAJXNE010000009.1 GCA_913056285.1 uncultured Zetaproteobacteria bacterium
AGTTCCAGTGTGACTGATCATCCTCTCAAACCAGCTACTGATCATCGCCTTGGTAGGCTATTACCCCACCAACTAGCTAATCAGACGCGGACTCATCTATCAGCGCAAGGCCCCGAAAGGTCCCCTGCTTTCCTCCGTAGAGATTATGCGGTATTAGCTACGGTTTCCCGTAGTTGTCCCCCACTAATAGGCAGATATCCACGCGTTACTCACCCGTGCGCCACTCGTCAGCTCCCGAAGGACTGTTACCGTTCGACTTGCATGTGTTAGGCACGCCGCCAGCGTTCGTTCTGAGCCAGGATCAAACTCTCCGAAGAAAGTTGATACATTATATTACTTATAATCCCGACATTGATCACTAGATCAAACTCAAATAAATAAACGTTTGCGTTCATTGCTGAACTGTTTACGTATCAGAGTTCGATCCCAACCAATGTTTGGAAAGATCTGACACGTCCACAGTTCAAATAAAAATCACTAATTGTAAAGAACAAAACCAAGCTTTCCCGCTGCTTTCCGTGTCACATAAATGTCACACCGTTTGGCTGCGGGCGGCGAACTATAAGGCCGCCTTTCGAGGTGTCAACCTCTTTCTTCGCGACTCCGTTTCAGTGCCTTTCAGCGCTGCCCCGGGTTGCGAAGGGCGGCGAACATTATCGCCAGTTTCCGGTGCGTCAACACCTTTGTTTAAACTCCCTATCCAAGTCGATTGCAATGCCTTTCAGCATCACCCCGTTTTGGCGAGGGCGGCGAACATTAGCGTCGCATTTGATTGCGTCAACATGTTTATTCAGGACATTATCCTGCTGACCTCAGAACGACTCCAGCAGTCTGATTTTTACAGCGTATGGCTGCATTGGTATGCTACCCAGGGCTATCTCTATCTATATTATATAGTCAGCTTCAGCCCGCCACCCTCATCATCATCGGACCGGTGTTGTAAAATATCATCAGCACTAGCGCTTGCCTCGCCTTCGGATGCACCTTCAATCGTCGCCATCTTCATTTTCAGACGCAAGTTATTTGCCGAGTCGGCATTTCTCAATGCTTCGATTTCGCTGATTTTGCCATCCTGCCATAATTGGAACAGCGCCTGATCGAACGTGCGCATGCCATGTTGTTCACCCGCTTCCATCGCTTCCTTGATGGCACCGACATCGCCTTTCAACACAAGATCGGCGATGCGCGGTGTGTTTACCATGATTTCAATGGCGGCGGCGCGTTTACCATCCACGGTTTTCACCAGCCGCTGTGACAGGATAGCGCGCAGATTCATCGATAAATTCATATACACTTGCTGGTGTTGCTCTTCGGGGAAAAAATTCAGAATGCGATCCAGGGCCTGATTGGCGTTATTGGCATGCAACGTAGCCATGGCCAGATGCCCGGTTTCGGCAAAGGAGATGGCATGCTCCATCACTTCACGATCGCGAATTTCACCCAGCAGAATCACGTCCGGTGCTTGCCGCAGCGTGTTTTTCAAGGCATTGCGAAAAGAGATGGTATCGGAACCCACCTCGCGCTGGGTGACATAACATTTTTTATGCGGATGCATAAATTCCACCGGATCCTCGATGGTGATGATGTGACCGGCCTGATTACTGTTGCGCCAATCCACCATGGCAGCCAGCGAGGTGGATTTTCCCGAACCTGTCGCACCTACCATTAATACCAGCCCACGCTTGCTCATGGCGACATCTTTGAACATATCCGGCAGATTCAACCCGTCTAGCGTAGGGATGTCGGTGGTGATCTGACGAATCACCATGCCGACTGTGCCGCGCTGACGATAAACATTGACGCGAAACCTGCCGAGGCCGGAAATCGCCGCAGAGAGATTCATTTCCATTTCCAATGCAAAATCGGCCTTCTGTTTTTCACTCATCAGCTTGTCAGCCAGCCGCTCAATAATGATCGGACTCACCTCGGCCTCGCCCAGGCGGCGAATCACGCCATTAATACGATAACCCGGAGGCGCTCCGGCCATCAGATACAGGTCAGAGGCATCCTTCTCAACCATCACTTGTAGTAATTGCCGTATTTTGAGTTCTTCTTCCATCCAACCACCTTCCTGGTTCGCCATGCAACCGATCCATAACTGACCGTCACGCCCGAACAGCTCGGGCATCCGGTATCACCTTGAAACGAACAGATTTCCGCTTTCGCGGCAATGACGCTCAGAATTATGGAAGCAAAAGAGATACCAACATTCAGCCAGAGCGTTCATTTCTGTTCATATCAACGATAGGGTTACGCCATGAACCAATATGATGATCAAAAAATTTCCGTCAGCCCAATCCTCATCGGCCTGATGGGCAGTGGCAAAAGCAGTATCGGTCGTCGACTGGCCAGGCATTTGCAACTGCCGCTGATTGATCTGGACGAATATATCGTCGAAAAAGCCGGGCGTTCGATTCCGGAAATTTTCGAGCGCGATGGAGAACCGGCTTTCAGGCAGATGGAAACCGCAGCCTTGCGCGAAGTGCTCGGCCAGCATGCCGTGATTGCCACCGGCGGCGGCATCGTCATGGCTGAAGAAAATCGCAAACTGCTCGCCTCGCATCCTCCGGTCATCTGGTTGAAAGCCAGCCCCGAATTTCTGGCTGATCGCATTGATGGCGATAGCAATCGGCCACTTATTGCCGCTGGCGATACCTTAAAAAAATTACAGGCGCTGGCAGCTATTCGCTATCCCCTCTATGAACAATGCGCAGACTTTATTCTGCCGCGCGGTGATATGAAAAAGCCGCAAGCCTTGCAGACTATCATTGAATATTTGGCTCATTGGCAAGCGACGCAATAGTTTGTAAGAAATATACCGGCATGGCGACCTCTCGCTCTATGAAAAACCATATTTCAAAACTCATCCTGTTATTATCGTTGCTATTATTGAACCTATCCGCGCCTGCGTGGGCGGGTGAGCCGGACTGGAACACATACTCAGCCATGCTCAAGGCTCACATCTCGTCCGGCGAGAAGGACGGCATCAAGCTTCACCTGGTTGATTATCCTGCCTTGGCTGCCGATCAGCGTTGGCCGGGTTTACTGAAACAATTGTCAGCATTTGACCTGCATGCGCTGAAATCGCGTGATGAGAAGCTCGCATTCTGGATCAATGTCTACAATATACTGGCCATCAAAACAGTACTGGATCACTGGCCGCTGCGATCCATACGGGATGTCGGCGGTTTATTTTCACCCGTGTGGGGTCAACCTGCCGGCGTGGTGGCCGGCAAGATGCGCAGTCTGCATGAAATCGAGCATGAAATTCTGCGGCCAATGGGCGAGCCGCGCATCCATTTTGCCATTGTATGCGCATCGGTGAGTTGCCCCGATTTAAGGGCTGAAGCCTTTACGGCACCCCGTTTAAACCGGCAACTGGATGATCAGGTAACCACTTTTCTGTCCCGCCCGCAAAAAGGCATGGCCTTGCAGGACGGAAGTGCCCGGCTATCGAAAATTTTTGACTGGTTTGAAGATGATTTTGCGCCTCGCGGGGGCGTCCTCGGCTTCATTCACCATTACCGACCGGATATCCGCATCAACACCCGTCTGGCATCGTATCTCGATTATAACTGGGCTCTGAACAGTAAATCGGGGACGTAATTATGGTCTTTCTGCGGTGTACGCGCGTTATGCATCGCCCTATACTCCGCCGTTATGACTGAATTTGCGCTGATTTTGCTCTCTGCTGTACTGGTAAATAATTTTGTATTGACCAAATTTCTCGGCATTTGCCCGTTCCTCGGCACCTCCAGCAAGGTGGAAACCGCTGTCGGCATGTCGTTCGCCGTGATGTTTGTGATGACGCTGGCCTCCACAGCATCATGGCTGGTGCAGCAATATGTGCTGATCCCGCTGAATCTGCTGTATTTGCAGACTATTTTCTTTATCCTGATCATCGCGGCGCTGGTGCAATTTATCGAGATGATGATTCACAAGACCAGCCCGGTCTTATATCAGGGGCTGGGGATTTTTCTGCCGTTGATTACCACCAATTGCGCTGTACTCGGCGTGGCAATTCTCAATGTGCAGCAGGATCAGACTTTTCTGACCTCCGCATTGTACGGTGCTGGCGCAGCCATGGGTTTTGCGCTGGTTTTGGTTCTGTTTGCAGGCTTGCGTGAACGCATTGAGATATCGCCGGTGCCAGCTGCCTTCAAAGGTTCACCGCTGGCACTGATTACGGCTGGCATGATGAGTCTGGCCTTTATGGGCTTCTCCGGCCTGGTTAAAGTTTAACCTATCCATGACAGGATTATTATATGCCCTGGCCAGCCTGGGCGCATTTGCGCTTGTGGCAGGCCTGATTCTGGCCATCGCCCAGAAAGCCTTCCATATCGAAGGCGATCCGATGGTGGACAAAATCGATGCCTTGTTACCGCAAACCCAGTGCGGCCAGTGCGGTTATCCGGGTTGCAAACCCTATGCCACAGCCGTGGCTGCCGGTGAAGAAGAAGTGAACCACTGCGTACCCGGCGGTGAACGCACGATGTTGCAAATTGCCGATTTAATGGGTGTGGAACCAAAAACGGTGGAGCAAGAAGCGGCAGCGCCGCGTTTGGCCTTTGTGCGGGAGGACGAGTGCATCGGATGCACGCTGTGCATCAAGGCGTGTCCCGTCGATGCTATTATCGGAGCACCCAAGCAATATCACACGATCATCGCCGATCACTGCACCGGTTGCGAACTATGTGTAGAACCCTGTCCGGTCGATTGCATCGATATGGTCACCAAACCGGAATTACTTGAGCATTGGTCATGGCCGTTGCCGGACACCAAGCGCTCGCAACTGGCGCATGAAAGGAGAGAACAACATGCCGGCCATGTTTAGAAATATTGCCCAGCGGCTCGGCATGATGGCGCACAGCTTCCCCGGTGGCGTGCATCCCGATCAGCATAAACTGACCGGCGCATCGCCGATTGAAGTCTGTGAACTGGCGCCTGTCCACATTCTGCCGATGAAACAACATATCGGCGCACCCTGTTCGCCGCTGGTAACGGTTGGGGACAAGGTTTTGCGCGGCCAGAAAATCGCCAAATCGGAAGGCTACGTTTCCGTGCCGGTGCATGCGCCGACTTCCGGCACGGTAGTAAAAATCGAGGAACATCCGATTGCTCACCCGTCCGGCATGGGCATGGCCTCCATCTTTATCGAAACTGACGGCGATGATGCAGTCGATCAAACGCTTGAACCTATCACCGACTGGCAAAACACCGATCCGGCCGTGTTGCGCGAACGAGCTCGCATGTGTGGACTGGCTGGTCTGGGCGGTGCGGTATTCCCCACCTTTATCAAGCTGGTGCGTGACAAGCGTTTCCCGATTGAAACGGTGATTCTCAACGGCGTGGAATGCGAACCCTATTTGACCAGCGATCACCGCTTAATGGCCGAATATGCCGATGAAATTCTCACCGGTTTGCACATGATCCGGCATATGGTCGGTGCCAGCTCCAGCCTGATCGCCATTGAAGATAACAAGCCCGAAGCCATTGCCGCCATGCGCGAAGCATTGGCGAACGCAGGTGACCTGGACAATGTGCGCGTCGTTGTACTACCCACCCGTTATCCTCAAGGCGGTGAAAAACAGTTAATTTATTCATTGACGGGTCTTGAGATTCCGGCCGGAAAACTGCCCATGCATATCGGCATCGTATGCCAGAATGTAGCAACCACCAAAGCCTTGCATGATGCCATTTTATTGGGAAAACCGCTGAGCGAACGGGTAGTGACACTTAGTGGCGATGCCCTGCCTGATCCGGCCAACCTGCTGGTGCGAATCGGCACGCCGGTGCGCCGTTTGTTTGCCCGTCAGGGTTTAGACGATTTTATCGGCCTGCAAATCGTGCATGGCGGCCCGATGATGGGCGAGCGTTTAAAGGGGCCGGATATTCCGGTGGTAAAATCCACTAACGGCTTGCTGGCATTGGGCAGTGATGCCATGAGCGCCGCGCATACGGTAGAGCAACCATGCATCCGTTGCGGCCATTGCAGTGAAGCATGCCCGGTATCGCTGGTGCCGAATCTGCTGGCCGACCAATGCAGATCCGATCAATTTGAAAAGGCCGAGGACTATCAATTGTTCGATTGTATCGAATGCGGTTGCTGCTCTTATGTCTGCCCGTCGAATATTCCGCTGGTGCATTATTTCCGTTATGGCAAAGGCCAGATTGCACTCGGACGGCGTGAGCAGGCATTCGCCGAAGCATCGAGAACACGCTCGGAATCACGCGATGCCCGTATCGAACGTGAAAAGGCTGAAAAAGCAGCGCGCCGTTCGCGGGTACGCAAAACACATCCACCGAAAGCCGATGCCAATCAGTCCAGTCCCCCGGCCAAGGCTGCGGACGCGACTGCGAATTCGGGTGCAACTGCGGACAGCACACCCGAGGAGAAACAGTAATGTCGCTGATTATGCTTAGCTCTCCGCACGCGCACGGCGGCGATTCGATTCGTATGATGATGTTCACCGTCATCCTCGCCCTGTTGCCCGCTTCGTTGTTCAGCGTTTATTTATTCGGATGGTTGTCCGTGCTGATAATTGTCACCTGCATGCTGACCGCATTGCTTACCGAAGCCGCCTGCCTGAAACTGATGCAGCGCCCCTTATCTGCGCTACTGGATAACTCCGCCGCGCTGACCGGCCTGTTTCTGGCGCTCACGCTGCCCGCCACCACACCGTGGTGGATGGCTGTAGTCGGTTCCATTTTTGCGATTGTGCTGGGCAAACAGGTGTATGGCGGTCTGGGCCACAATATTTTTAATCCGGCATTGTCGGCACGCGTGATTCTGTTGATCTCGTTTCCGCTGAATATGACAACATGGATTATCCCCATGTCGATTCACATGGGGGCAGTAACACCGACCGTGAATTTGTACGATTTCTCCCAGTGTCTGACCCTGTTTTTCGGCGGTGTGAATGCACTGCCCGCTGTTATAGCACAGGGGCTGGATGCGATTTCGATGGCCTCTCCACTCGGTCAGGTGAAAACCCAAGCCACGCTCGGCGTGCCTGTCGGTCAGGCATTGGCCGCCTACCACTACAATGTACTTGATGCATTTCTTGGTTTTGAAGCCGGCAGTATCGGCGAAACCAGTGCGCTGGCACTGCTCATCGGCGGTATTTTTCTGCTCGCTCGTCACAGCATCACCTGGCATATCCCGTTCGCCTATCTCGGCACGGTGGCATTATTGTCTGCTATTTTCAGCAGCATTGCGCCCGATCAATTCACCCCGCCGATGTTTCACCTGTTTGCGGGCGGACTGATGCTGTGCGCCTTTTTCATGGCCACCGATCCGGTCTCATCGCCGGTTACACCCAACGGGCAAATTGTCTTTGGCATTGGCTGCGGCATCATCACCTGGAGTATCCGCTCCTTCGGCGGCTACCCGGAAGGCGCGATGTTTTCGGTGCTGCTGATGAACTGCGCCGTACCGCTGATTGATCATTATTTCCGCCCGCGCGTCTATGGACATGCCAAAGAAAAAGGCGATTCATGAGCTACAGGAGTTTTTAAGCGTTGATGAAGTTAGATAAAGATCAGATTCGCATGGTCATTGCCCTGTTTGTAGTGGCAGCGATTGCTGCCATATTGCTGGCGACCACCGATATCATCACGCGCGAACCGATTGCTGCAGCGCAAAAAGCGGCGTTGCGCCAAGCGCTGCAACAGGTGTTGCCCGAACACGCCAACGATCCGCAGAATGATAAAATCACGCTGGCCAACAATAATACGGTGGCCGTTATTTATCCGGCCAAAGATTCAGCCGGACACATTGCCGGACTGGCATGGGAAGTGGTCGCGCCGGACGGGTATTCCGGCTCAATCCGTATTCTCGTCGGTGTCAGACCGGATGGCAGCGTATTTGCCATTCGTGTCACCCGGCATCAGGAAACGCCGGGATTGGGCGATGGCATCGTTAAAAACCATGCCTGGCTGGCCAGTTTTGTCGGCCAGAGTCTGGGCAGCAGGATATGGAAAGTGAAAAAAGACGGTGGTGATTTCGACCAGTTTACCGGTGCCACCATCACCCCGCGCGCCGTGGTCAAAGCGGTGAAAGGCGCACTGGAGTTTTTCAAACAGCAGAAAACCGCTATCTTTGCGCGTCTTGCATCTGCAAAGATGAATCATCAAGCAGGAGGCGCACATGAATAAATCAGAAATTTTTGCTGACGGCTTCTGGCATAATAATACCATTTTCGCCCAGTTACTCGGCATGTGCCCGCTGCTCGGTGTCACCACTTCGGCTGAGAACGGCTTCTGGATGGGTGCAGCCACGCTGCTGGTTCTGACCGGTTCCAATCTGGTCGTCTCGATGGTGCGCGGCGTCATTCCGAAAAATGTGCGTATCCCTTCCTACATCACCATTATTGCTGCCTTTGTGACCATCGTTGGCATGGCAATGAATGCATGGATGCATGAAATGTATCTAATTCTCGGCCTGTTTATTCCACTGATTGTGGTCAATTGCGCCATTCTCGGTCGCGCTGAAGCCTTTGCCAGCAAAAACAGCGTTTCCGATGCGCTGATGGATGCGATAGGAGTCGGTCTTGGATTCACTTTTGCACTGGTGCTGCTCGGCGGCGTACGTGAATTATTCGGGCAAGGTGAATTCTTCGGTTTTAACGTATTCGGCGAATCCTATCCGGATGTACTGATGTTCATTCTGCCGCCGGGCGCGTTTATTGCACTGGGATTTATTCTGGCGGCGATCAACCTGATCAATCGCAGTATCGCCAGCCGGGCTGAAAGTCGCGCTCAGGCAGATGCTTTGTCTAAAGACATTCCTGCCACTGTTGAGGCACAATAATGGATATGTATTTCCGGGCTGCTGCCATCGGGCTGGGCTGTGGTGGTTTGCCTATATTGCGACCAGGCGCATGCGTATCGGCAAAAACCTGGAGCGGGAAGCGCAAGCCAAATGCAACCTGGATCGGCTTGCACAGCAGCAGGCCGCCAAAGCTCAGAACAGAAAACAAATGAGGAAAAACGCTTATGCCATCACTGATCATTCATACCAATGTTAAAGTCGCCGATCAGGCCGCCTTTTTATCACGTTGTTCGACCACAGCAGCCGCTGCACTGGCTAAACCGGAATCCTATGTGATGGTGGAGTTATCCGATCAGAAGCCCATGCTATTCGCAGGCAGTGATGCGCCGCTGGCGTTTGTGGAATTAAAGAGTCTGGGCCTGCAAAGCAATCAGACAGCGGAACTTTCCGCCACCCTGTGCGCGCTGTTGAACGATGAACTCGGCATTGATGCAGGCCGCGTGTATATCGAATTTGCCGCTCCCGAACGCGCCATGTTCGGCTGGAATGGCGGTACATTCTAAGCATGGCTATTCGTAAAATTCTGATTCATCCCGATGATCGCCTGCGTGAAATCTCAAAACCGGTCAGCTTTCCATTATCCGACGCGGTAAAGCAGATTATCGAAGACATGGCTGAAACCATGTATGACGCACCCGGCGTAGGTCTGGCGGCGCCACAGATTGGGGTATCATTGCAAATCGCTGTCACCGATACCTTATGGCGCAGCGATGAAGTGCGCCACGACCCGGACAAACCCGGTGCGGATCGTGATTTGAAAGTGTGGCTCAATCCTGAATTTTTATGGAAAAGCGATGAAATCGAGACCTGGGAAGAAGGCTGTTTATCGGTTCCGGAAACCTATGCCAACGTGACCCGCCCGGCGGCAGTTCGCCTGCGCTGGTTTGATATGGAAGGCAAACAGCACGAGCAGGATTTCACTGCGTTTGAAGCCGTTGCTTTACAACATGAATTCGATCACCTGCTTGGCAAGTTGTTTATTGATTATCTGTCACCGCTCAAGCGCAAGATGATCACAAAAAAAATGAAGAAGCTGTATAAATAATGAAGCCGTAAAAAGTCCGTCCATGGCCTTTTTACTTCACGGAAAGCGAAAAGTGTGATTTTCACTTTCCTTACAAATCAACAACTTGCATTGCAAGCCATTGATTTGCGCGCCCGTCCATGGGCGCTATGATGACTTCTTACGAAGTCATCATAAATAGGAATCAGAAGCGGCTTTGCGTGAGTCGTATTTGATGCTTTCCTGAGTTATTGCTCTGTTACATTCAAATCGATATGTAAATTCAGGCCGAATGCCTGTTTGAAGTAGCTGGCAGTTTTCAGGGCTGCCCAGCGTTCCAGTAATAAATCGCCGTGACCTTCCAGATGCAGGGTGATATTGCTTGCATCCATGCCGACTTCAACATCATCCACGCGATTGCGCCGCTCCTTATTCAGCGCGATGGCTAGCCGCAGCAGCGCACTGAGTTGCCAGATAACCTGACGCGTATCGCCATCCATTTCCGCAAAGTCCCCGTGCGATTCTGAAGGAGATGCTTTGCGCTGATAGCGCACCACCTGAGCCAACAACTGCTTTTCCGCCTCACTCAGTCCCAGCAGCGGAGCGACAGAGATCAGGTAGGCGGCATGCCGATGATGACCGCCAACGCGCACATACATGCCAATCTCATGCACCTGCGCAGCCAGTTCCAGCAGCAGCCGATAGCGATGCCCCAGCTGATGCCTGTCATACAACTGATCGAACAGCGAGAGCGCCAGACTCGCCACCTGTTTACCGTATTTCTGATCAACATGGTATTTCTTCTTCAGCGACCGTGCCCAGGCCAGCAGATTACGACGCTGCGATTTAAACGTGCGCTTCTCACTATCAACCATATCGAGCATGACGCCATCAAGCAGACTCGCTTCCGGCATCACCATAGTTTCAGCGCCGGCCAATGCCATGATATCGTGAAATACCATCGCTGCCGGCAGGATCACATCGGCGCGGTCCGGGCGCAGGCCGAGGTCACGGATGCGCTCTTCAAAGCTGAGTTTGGCCAGTTTCCTGATCAACTGTTCCAGTTCCGGCAAGCTGACACGTTTTTCCGATTCGGTATTGAGCAGCTGCCGCGCCAGTTCACCGATGGCAGAGGCATTGCCACCGGTAGCGACACACTGGTCGGTTTTGCGTCTGCCGATCTGTTCACGCATTTTCTTGCGCGTGCCATCGAGATATTCGGAAAGCAGCGTATTAAAATCGCCCTCCTGCCCCAGCATTTCCAGCAAACGAACAGTGCCGATTTTGAAGCTCTGAGCCGAAACTACCTCACCGTCATCACAGAGTGTCACCTCCACACTGCCGCCGCCCATATCGATCAGCAGCGAAAACTGATCTGCGAGATCAACCCTGCGACTGATCGAGTAGTGCACCAGCCGCGCCTCCTCTTCACCGCTGATCAACTCCAGTTCGATACCCGTTTCAGCAGCAATGCGCGCAATCAGCTCACGCCCGTTGGCCGCATCGCGCATGGCGCTGGTTGCCGTGGCCCGGTATTTTTCAACATGATGCTGATCAAGAATGCGCCGGAATTGACGAAATGCTTCTACAGCTTCATCCATCGTTTGCGGACTCAAGACACCGGTGGTGAATGCATCGTGACCAAGGCGCACCGGCTCGCGATAGCGTTGAATCAATCGCGGCACGCCTTCATCATCCTGTGCTGCAATGCCGAGCCGCATCGCATTGGAACCCACATCGATCGCCCCAACCAGCGCGCCGGGCTCCTGTCGTTCTGTTTCTGTAGCAAGATTGGCGATCTCCATGTGCTCATCATGCCGCGCCAACCGCTTTATATCAAATAAACGCCCTGGCACTGTCACATCCGTGACATGTTCTTGAGAAGTTCATGTCACATTTGGATATTAATGTGCATTCAATTTGTCAAATAAGTGATGGTTCGATATGCATACTCCTCTCGTTTTTGGTATCACAGTTGCAGTCCTGATTGGGTTGTTGGCGTACAAAATATATATTCGACTCCAATTATCGCTCGCCAAGCATCGCTCGATGGCCGGACATTCCAAATGGTCGCGCCGCATTGCCGGCTGGATTCCATCGTTTGATTATGATGAATCCCGTTTTTTCAACAGCGACGGCGCCCCGGACAATATCAGCATGCAACGCCAGCAGTCATTTCATCATCTGGCCAGTCAGTTTCAGAACGCCTCACCGGAAAGCATCGCTTTTTCCGAATCACTGGAGGCATCCATTCCGGATGTTCATTTCACCAATGCTTATCGCGTTCCCTTTCCGTATAGAAAATACCTTCAGCAGCATTTGAAGCTGGGCTCGGTGGCTGAAAAAACCGACGGTGTGCGCATCAAGGATCTGGACGGCAACTGGAGCTACGATCTGACCGGCTCTTATGGCGTCAATCTCTTCGGTTATGATTTCTATAAAGACTGCATGGAAACAGCATGGGCCAGGGTGAAACAGCTCGGGCCGGTGCTGGGCCCATATCACCCGCTGATTCGCGAAAATGTAGAAAAGCTGAAATCCATTTCCGGCCTGGATGAAGTCTCCTTCCATATGTCCGGCACCGAAGCAGTCATGCAGGCGGTGCGCATGGCACGTTATCACACGGGCAAAACCCATCTGGTGCGATTTTGCGGCGCTTACCACGGCTGGTGGGACGGCGTGCAGCCGGGTATCGGCAATCAGCGCAAGATGAACGATGTCTATACGCTCAGTGATATGAACGAGAAAACGCTCAAAGTATTGAATACGCGTAACGATATAGCCTGTGTGCTGGTCAACCCCTTGCAGGCGCTGCACCCCAACGCCAATGCAGCCAGTGATACGGCCTTGATCAGCAGTGATCGCAGCGCCGGTTTTGACCGGGCGGCCTATACGCGCTGGTTGCAGCAGCTGCGCGATATATGCACGCGGCGCTCGATTGTACTGATTTTCGATGAGGTCTTTGCCGGTTTTCGGCTGGGCTATCGCGGTGCGCAGGAATATTACGGCATTCAGGCCGATCTTGTGACTTATGGCAAAACGCTCGGTGGCGGTTTGCCGGTCGGCGTGTTGTGCGGTCGTCATGCCCTGATGAAACGATTCAAGGATGATCAGCCGGTCAATATCACGTTTGCGCGCGGCACATTTAATTCGCACCCCTATGTGATGGCGACTATGAACGAATTTCTAAACAGAATCGAACTGCCGGAATATCAGCAGATGTATCAACAGCAGGATGCACTTTGGGATGCTCGCGTGTCGTCACTCAACCACCAGTTCGACGAAGCGGGCTTGCCGCTACACATTGTCAATCTGCTGTCGGTTTGGACGATTCTTTATACCCGCCCATCGCGTTATAACTGGATGTATCAATATTATCTGCGGGCTGAGGGGCTGACATTGAGCTGGATCGGCAGCGGACGGGTGATTATGAGTCATAATTTCTCGGATACGGATTTTGAGCAGGTGGCGGAGCGCTTTGTGCAAGCGGCTGAGCGTATGCAACAGGACGGTTGGTGGTGGCACAGCCCGGATCTGACCAATCAGGCCATCAGGAAACAAATGTTCAGGGAAATATTGGCAGCGCGACTGCCGTGGCTGGGCAAGCGTTTACGCGGCCCATTGGCCGGTGCCGCGTCGGCAACAGCGGCCCGGGAGTCGTCAGCATGATTGATCTGTTTCAGAGCCGCGGGATCAGCGAATTTCGCCAGTCATTGCAGCAGGAACTCGATCAATACCGTGAGCAGGCATTGCGCAGCGTGGATTTGAACGATTGTCTGAAAGTGGATCTGCACTGCCACGATTTGAACAGCAATGTGCCCGATGAATTATGGGGCCGTATTCTGGCGCTGCCTGAAACATGGCTGAAAACCAAACACCTGGTGCGCCGATTGGGCGAGCAGCAGTGCGATGTCATCACCATCACCAACCACAACAATGCCCGTTCATGCTGGAATTTGATAGAAAAGGGGGAACGTGTGCTGGTCGGGGCTGAGTTCACCTGCCATTTCCCTGAATATAATTTATTCGTACATGTGCTGACCTACGGATTCTCGCCTGAACAGGAAGTAATCCTGAACAGAGAACGCGGAGATATTTATCAGTTTTTGCGCTATGCCGCAGCCCACGATATTCCTGTCATTCTGCCACATCCGATGTATTTCTATACCCGCAACGAACATATCAACCTGGAATTGTTCGAGAAGCTGGCGGTGCTGTTTGAGCGCTTTGAAGTGATCAACGGGCAACGTGATCGCTGGCAGAGCATGTTGACACTAAAATGGGTGAATGGCCTGACGCCGGAAAAGATTCGCGCTTATGCTGATAAACATGATTTAAATCCTGCTGATTTTGGTGTTGATCCCGACAAGGGTAAAATATTGACGGGCGGTTCGGATGATCACATGGGCATCTTTGCCGGTCAGTGCGGTTCCTATCTGTATGTCCCTGATCTAAAGCAGCGACTCAAATCAACGCGCGCCTGCGATCTGGCGCTTGAAGCGATTCGGGAAGGACGCATTGTGCCATTCGGACAGGTACTGGATAATCAGAAATTGCATATCGCCTTACTGGATTATTTTTCACAGGTAGCTACCCATATCGAAGATCCGGGCCTGTTGCGTATTTTATTTCATCGTGGTGAGACATCCGATAAACTGGCTTGTCTAGCCATCAGTAACCTGTTGCTGGAGATGAAAAAGCATAAAAACACGCAGAAATTCTTTGATGCCATCCATGATGCCTTGCAGGGCAAAAAGGTCAGCAAACTGTTGAAATGGAATACAAAAAAAGATTATCGTTTTTGTATTGATTATCTGGAACAAATCGCCGCCAGCAAACAGGAATCCCCCGAAGCATTTATCAACACGGTCAATCATGCCATTCCACAACTCTTTTCGGAGCTGAACAAGCTGATGATTACGCGCCTGAAAAAAGCCTCGTTAATCGATGCGGATAACAAACTGGACAGCTTTTGCACCGCCGAAATTACCCGAAAATTCGAGGTGCCGAGTCAGCTGACGGCGCTGGTATTCGGCAGCGCCAGTTCGCGCCCCGGCCTGAGCAATGTCAATGTCAGCAAGGTGCTCGATAGTCTGTCTTTCCCTGTGCTGGTTAGCATTGTGTTGCTCGGCACAGCTCTGGCCAGCACGCGATTGCTGTATCAGAACCGGCGTTTCCTGAATGATTTCGCCGACTATATCGGCAGCTTCAGGCAACCGGGCCGGGCGCTGTACCTGACCGATACCCTGCGCGATAAAAACGGCGTTTCCAGCTCATTAAGCGGTAAACTCAGGGAAATTCAGCGTGCCGATATGCCGGTTGATTTTCTGATTTGTCACGCCGATGCTGAAGCCGAAGCACATCTGCATGTGGTGCGCCCGTTGACCAGTTTCTCCGTAGCAGATTTTGGCGAGCAGGAATTTCGCATTGCCGATTTCATGCAGGTGGCGCGCATTTTTTATGAGGGCGGTTATGATCGAATCATCTGCTCTACAGAAGGGCCGATGGCGTTGTTGTCTTTATTCATCAAGCACATGTTCAATGTGCCGGCTTACTTTTTCATGCATACGGACTGGATTGATTTCATCAAGCACAATACAGATTTGACGCAGCACGAACGTGATCGTATTCGCCGTTTTCTGCGTTTTTTCTATAAGCAATACACTGGCGTATTCGTGCTTAATAATGAGCACCGCGACTGGCTGAGCGGACACCAGATGCAACTGCCTGAAGACAGCGTGTTCTTGACCGCCCATCACACCCAGCCGCGCGACCCCGCCATCCAACCGATCAGCAAAAATGAGTTATTTTCCGGCGCTAATGAAGCGACTCCGATTTTGCTTTATGCCGGTCGTATCAGCCGCGAGAAGGGCTTATTTGATTTGCCCGATATCATTGCCCGTGTGCGCCAATCTATCCCTGATGTGAAGGTCGTCATTGCCGGCACAGGCCCTGCCGAAACAGAGCTGCAAGCAGCCCTGCCCGATGCGCTGTTTCTCGGCTGGGTGGATAAGACCCGCATGAAATCGCTCTATGCAGGGCTGGATATGTTTGTATTCCCTTCCCGCTTCGATACCTTCGGCAATGTGGTGCTGGAAGCGTTCACCTACGGCATGCCGGTGATCGCCTACAACTGCAAAGGCCCGAAAGATATCATCGATCACAACATGAACGGTTATCTGGTTGAAGATACTGAGAGCATGGGTGATCAGATTATTGGATTTCTCGAAGATACCGACAATAGAGCCAGCATGCAGAAAAATTCCATGCTGCGCAGCCATGATTATCAGGCAGAGCCTATCATGAAACAGTTTTTGCACGATATGGGACTCCAATGATGCCATCTGAAGGTCAAACCCTTCACCTGCGGCTTCTGCGCATCCCGGCTCACGCAGAGGAAAATCAAAATTGGCGAGATTGATCTCCTGCCTCGCGCAGCAGGAGCAATTGAATTTCCTGCTAACCAACCGTATTCCACGCCGTTGGCTAACGCAGTGGATGGGCTGGTTCAGTCGCATCGAAAGCACGCACTTAACCCGGGTATCCATTTGGCTATGGCGTTTATTTGCCGATGATCTGGAGCTGTCCGAATCCAAAACTCACGCGTTTACCAGCCTGCACGACTGCTTTATTCGCGAATTAAAAACCGGCGCGCGAACTATTGATGGGCGGAAATCCATCGTGATCAGCCCCTGCGATGCCATTGTTGGGGCGCATGGGCGGATAGAGGGAACTACCGTTTATCAGGCCAAAGGTTTCCCCTATACATTAAGTGATTTGATTCCGGATGAAGCATTGCAGGACAAATATCGCGACGGCTTATTTGTTACCCTGCGCTTGAAATCGAGCATGTATCACCGTTTTCATGCACCTGTGGATTGTCAGGTTCATGAGCTTAATTATATCTCCGGCGACACATGGAACGTCAATCCGATTGCTCTCAAACGCATTGAAAAGCTGTATTGCAAAAATGAACGGGCAGTTGTGCCACTGGATACAGGGGATGCTGAGCGTAGCATTACATTGGTGCCGGTGGCTGCCATTCTGGTGGCCAGCATGAAATTTCATTGTCTGAATGGTGATTTGGACTTACGCAGTCGTGGCAGTAATCACCTGTATTGCGAGGCCAGTTATAATAAGGGCGATGAGATGGGTTATTTCCAGCATGGTTCCACCATCATTCTGTTTGCCACATCCCATTATGCTTTTTGCGACGATATCCGGGAAGGGCAGCGCATCAGTATGGGCGAGCCTCTGCTAAGACTAACAGATATCTGTTGATTGGCGGTGGAGCGAGACAAAAACGCGCCCGTCCATGGGCGCGATAGAACTGTTTATCCGGGTTAACTGCTTGCCATCAGGCTGATTCGAGATGACGTGTCATCAATTGCAAATCACCCATATAGATGGTGCGTCCCTGTTCCAGATTATGCTTCTTTAAGAAGAAAGTTGAACCATCTATTTGTTTTACAATTGTTTTTTTGCGATTTTCCAGTCCGTATTTGTGTTCAACCGCATTCAGATAATTCTGAATGGTTTTTTCAATTGTAGCATTGGCCATTTGGCACCTCCTGCTGAATTTTGGCGCAGCTTAGGAATCAAATGTGTCATCTTGTTGACAATCTTGATGACACTTGCCGTGAGAAAAACGGGCATGAACTGGTCTTCTTTATGCCTTTATTTTGACATCATTATGCCATAAATGCCGTTCAACATTCCCGTATATATTTTTTGGACAGGGGATTTAATCATGGGTTTTATCGAAGAGCTACGCCAGCAACGCTGGGATGACCACCGCTATTATCATCATAATCGTATTAACCAGTTTTTGCATTTGGCCAGTTCCATTTGTTTTATCGTCAGCTATGTATGGATATTTCTCGATCCGGTGATGGCAGTGTTGTTCGGCTGGGTTGTGGCCATGTTATTGCGTCAGATCGGACACTTTTTCTTTGAGCCGAAAACCTATGATGAAGTCAATACCGCCAGCCATGAATATAAGGAAAGCGTAAAGGTGGGTTACAATCTTTTTCGTAAAGTGGTGCTGTTGTCGCTATGGGCTGTGATCTCTATTGCGTTGTATATGGAACCGTCCATGTTCGGTCTGTTCGATGCCGGTGAGCAGGCACGTGGATTTATGTATAATCTGTCTATCGTGTGGCTAGCTCTGGCCGTTGGTGCTTTGATCTTCAGAACCATCCACCTGTTTTTCATCATGGGCGTGCAGTCCGGGCTGGTCTGGTTCTGCAAGATTCTGACCGACCCGTTCCATGATGTGATGATTTATTACAAGTCTCCTTATTACATTTTCAAGGGTGACATGTATGATCATATGACCGACTGGTATGATGAATCCTTGCTGGCCAGAGAATCGTAATATGCCCGTTTGCTTGCATCCGACAGGATTCATAGGCGTGGCCTGGCTGCAGTTTCCATGTTAAATGTTGATGCTATTATAGAGCAACGCTTTCCTCATATTCTGCAACAGCCCCCGCTGTTCAGACGCCCGTTGCTTGCTGCGCTCAAAATGTTGTTTCATGAGCGTGAACAACGCATTTTTCAACAACGCTATCCACACCTTCACGGCATTGATTTTGTCGATCAACTACTTGATTACTTTGACTTCTCCTACACCGTCCGCCATCAGGAAACAGAACACATTCCGACCCATGGCCGTGTTGTCATCATTGCCAATCACCCGATCGGCACACTTGATGCCGCAGTGTTACTGAAGCTGGTCAGTCAGGTGCGTAGTGATGTCAAAGCGGTGACAAACCAGCTTCTTGCCGATATCAAACCGCTACAATCCCTGCTACTGCCAGTGAATAACATGGATGGCAAAACATCGCGCGATCAAATCAAAGCCGTCTATCGGCATCTGGAATCCGAGGGGGTGGTGATTATCTTTCCTGCCGGAGAGGTCTCCCGATTAAGTCCGGCCGGCATCCGTGATGCGCGCTGGAGCAGTGGCTTTCTACGCATTGCCACCGCCACGCGGTCGCCTGTATTGCCGATTCATGTCAATGGCCGTAATTCCATGTTTTTCTATGCATTGTCGCTACTTTCCAAGCCGTTATCAACCCTGTGGCTCATCCGGGAGATGCACAAACAAGCAACACAGTCGGTGGCGATCAATATCGGAGAAATGATCCCTTTCGAAAGCTATCAAAAAGTGCCACTGCCACTCCGGGCCAGAGTGAAACTATTTCAGAAGCATGTTTACCGCATCGGCCATCGCAAAAGCCCGATGTATGAAACCTGCGCTCCTGTTGCCCATCCTGAGCCTCGTCAATCATTGCGTCAGGAGGTTCGCGCCTGTGAATTACTGGGCGAAACGCAGGACGGCAAACAGATTTACCTTGCGCCATTTCAACCTGATAGCTGTTTGATGCGTGAAATCGGACGCTTACGGGAAATCGCTTTCCGGGCTGCCGGTGAAGGTTCCGGCTTGCGCCGTGATGTCGATAGCTATGATCGCAGCTGCTTTCAATTGGTGCTATGGGATGAGGCGGAACTGGAAATTGTCGGTGCATATCGCCTCTGCGCTGTTGCTGATGCCATGACATCAGAAAACAAAGTGGCCGGATTCTATTCGCAAAGCCTGTTCAGATTCTCCGCTAATATGGATGAGGTTCTGGCGCACGGGTTGGAACTGGGGCGTAGTTTTGTACAGCCGCGCTATTGGGGCAGGCGCAGTCTGGACTACTTATGGTTTGGTATTGGCGCCTTTTTACATTCGCACCCGCAATATCGCTACCTGTTCGGCCCTGTTTCGATCAGCGACAGTTATCCTGCCGCCGCCAAGGATATGCTGGTCTATTTCTACAATCGCTACTTTGGCGATCCACAGACCGGGGTTCAGGCCAATATGCCATATGTCTTAACAATGGAGAAACAGCAGGAGATGTCGCTGCATTTTTCCGGCAATGATTACAAATCTGATTTTATGCACCTCAAAGGCAGCTTGAAGCATCTGGGCTGTTCGGTTCCCACTCTCTACAAACAGTACACTGAAATATGTAAACCCGGCGGTGTCCGTTTTCTGGCCTTTAATATCGATCCGGATTTTGCCAACTGCGTCGATGGCTTAGTAATCGTGGATCTGACCCGTTTGAAGAATAAAACCCGACAACGCTATATCGACAAACCGGAAATTCCTGCCGCCCAATAGCTGAAATTCGTCATATGCCCCCTTGTCATCCCGCTGACATGAAAATGTCGTAGGTTTTGAAGTGGCTTCAGCAAGCATTGAAACAATGACCCTTCTTTGCTGACCGATGCCAACACTCATTCAACGTCAGGGGTAAGTTCATGCTGAACCGGGATATTCTATTCGATGCATCAACCAGATACACCTTGCCGGCGCAACGCCACAGGGCCGGTTCTCTTGTTGCATCTGTAACCGGTTTAGCCGTTGATCTGTATCCGCTACACGGCTTGTTTGAATGCAACAATACAGCTTATCTGGCCAAACCCCGGGCAACTGACAGATTCAATATCGATGGTCTTCAGGCACAAATTCTGTTTATTCTCAATGCTGCACGACAATTTTTTGTCTGCCGAAAACCGGGCTATTTGTTTATAGCCATGCCTACACACACACTGATGCAACTTGATCTCATAGCAGCACTACACAACGTCATGGATCAGCACCCCATGCTGCATGATCGACTGGTACTGTTATGCCAGCCCGATCATGCATACCCGACGCTGAACAACGACACCGAAATCCATCTACTGGCGCAGCGTTTATCCGCCATGGGTATTCGCCTGGGCATCGATATCCCCGGCAATTGCCCGGCCTGGGCCAACACGGGCAGCCTGGATTTATTATCCCCATATATCCTGATCCGCCATACGGGGAGCATGGGTGATCTCACCTATATGTGCGAACTGGCAAGCGTCATCAAAAACTGCCGCCGAAAAAAATGGCCGTTGCTGGCGGACTACCAACAAACAGATTCAGGAGTAATACAATGATGAACGCGACACAACGCCAGTTAGCTTCGCAACCTCAGATACAGAGCGAAGCATCACGTTTCGAGCTTGAATCACCGGAACCAGTGCAATTGCTCACGCTGGCTGTGGATGTGCTAAATCAATTCAGCCGTGATGACACTATCATGGCCATTCCGGTCATTAACGAATTATTGCAACCGGTTGGCCTGATTACCCGCCGCAAAACGCTTGCCGTTTTCGGACATAAATTTTCCTATGAACTCAATAGCCGTAAAACAGTTGAAATCATCATGGAAAAACAACCGCTTATTTTTGACTCCGGGTCAGATATAGAGGCCATCAGCCGAGCCATGACAAAACGTGATAGCATGCATGCATTCGACCCGGCTATTATGACACTCAACGGTGAATATTGCGGCTTATTATCAGTAATCACCCTGCTTAAACGCATGACAGATATCCGCATTGAACTGGCATTGGATTCCAATCCACTATCGAGACTGCCCGGCAACAACAGCATCAATCAGGAGGTCGACCACCGCCTGCAACAGAATAAATCCTTCATGCTTTGTTATATCGATATCGACAGCTTTAAGGCATTCAACGATTATTACGGCTATGAGCGTGGCGATCGCGTCATTCAGGTGGTCGCCGGTATTCTCAAGGATGTTTCCGGTTCGAACGATTTTGTCGGCCACATCGGCGGCGATGATTTTGTGATGTTACTGGAAGCTGACAACTGGCGCTCAAAAGCGGAGTTGATTTTGCAGTATTTCAGCACCGAATCCATATTAATGTATCAGGCAGAAGATCGTGAACGCGGTTATATTATTGCCGAAAGCAGACAGGGCCAGCAGCTTCATTTTGATCTGATGAGCCTGTCCATGGCTGTTGTCCCCTGCGAGTCAGGGCTGTACTCATCTCATATTGCAATCGCCGAGGTAGCCTGCGAAGTCAAACACCAGGCCAAGCATCAGGCCGGTAACAGCATTGTAGTAAACCGGAGAATTCCACAGACATCAGTTCATAGCTGAACCAGTTCGCCCGTGGGGCACGGAAGCACTGATTTAGTCTCTTACAAATAAATCTAATACACCAGCCACAAGATATTATGCCACGAAGGCACAAATGCAGGAAGAATAGATTCATCGATCATCTTATTAAAAGTCAAAAAATAAGCCACGACACACGAATTGACACGAATGAAA
>CAJXNE010000010.1 GCA_913056285.1 uncultured Zetaproteobacteria bacterium
TTATTAAAAGTCAAAAAATAAGCCACGACACACGAATTGACACGAATGAAAAACCTGTCTGCATCTGTCTGCTTCTATTGTCGTGTTCATTCGTGTAATTCGTGGCTCAAGGTTTTGGTTCCGGCTATGCTGGATTAAGGTTTAAAGATTAGGAGTGAGATATGAAAGCATTGATTGTGGATGATGCCAAAGTGGTACGGGTAGCGCTGAGCCGGATGATGAATCAGCTGGGTTATGAAACCGTCAAAGCCGAAGATGGGCAGCAGGCGCTGGACGCGATGGCCGAGCATCCGGATACCGATGTGGTGATGCTCGACTGGAATATGCCGGTGATGAATGGTTATGATTTTCTCGTAGCCATGCGCGATATGCCTGAACATGCCACAAATCCGAAAGTCATTATGGTGACGACAGAAACCGGCATGCCGCAAATGCTAAAAGCGCTGGCGGGTGGGGCGGACGAATATATTATGAAGCCGTTTGATAAGGATATGGTGGAGGGCAAGCTGGAAATGGTTGGCTTGGAGGTTGCCGGATGAAAAAAAATATCCGCGCCCTGATTGTCGATGATTCGGTAGTATTTCGCTCGTTTATGCGGCGCTGTCTGAATGATATCGATGGTGTCGATGTGGTCGGTACAGCCAGCGATGGAAAAATGGCGCTGCGTCAGGTGGCGCAACTCAAGCCGGATGTGTTGACGCTGGATATGAATATGCCTCTGATGAACGGTGTTGAAGTGTTACAAGCGTTGCAGCAACAGGCACCGGATACCAGTGTCATTGTGGTATCTTCTGAAACTGAAACTGATGCCGAGCGCACCATTGAAGCGCTGGAATCGGGCGCCTGTGATTTTATTATCAAACCGACAGCATCAAGCAAGGATGCGCAGGGTGAATTGACGAAATCGCTGTCACGGCGTTTGTTTTCAGCCCGGAGCGTAGCTCGGGTCACCAGCAGTAAACGCATGGTAAGCCAAACACAAGCCGCCAGCTTCAGAAAACCGGCATCCTTTCGCCCTGATATCATTGCCATTGGTTCGAGTACTGGCGGACCGGCGGCGCTCAGTGCGGTATTTTCAATCTTGCCAGAATCCATCCCGGTACCCGTCACCATTACCCAGCATATGCCGAAATTGTTTGTGCAGAGCCTTGCCTCGCGCCTGAATAAGGAATCAAAATTAACGGTAAAGGTCGCTGAAGATGGTATGAAGCTATTGCCCGGCCATGTTTATGTCGCGCCGGGAGAAATTCATATGGAAGTGGTGCGTAAGGGTGTCGGTCTGGCGGTGAAACTGGTGGATGGCCCGAAACTGCATCACTGCAAACCGGCTGTGGACAGAACATTCTATTCGTTGGCCAAACTGTCACCGGTGGTCAAAACACTGGCGGTAGTATTAACCGGTATGGGTGCGGATGGAGCGGACGGCGCAAAAAAAATTGGTGAGGCCAAGGGGTATGTCATTGCACAGGATGAAGCCAGTAGCACAGTGTGGGGTATGCCCGGTTCCACCGTGAAGGCGGGGGCGGCCAACGATGTTCTGCCGCTGGATCAGATAGCAGGGGCGATTGCTCAGATTGCAGGAGGTAAGTGAGGTGCTGGCATCGGAATTTCGTTATATGCAGGAATTTTTATTGCGCAAGATCGGTTTGTATTTGGCGGATGATAAACAGTATCTGATTAAGTCGAGGGTTTCCCGTTTGTTGCATGAGCATAAACTCGATGATGCCAATGCATTGGTCAGATCTGTGCGCAGGGATGAAGATGGAACACTGGCGCATCAGGTGCTGGATGCGATGACCACCAATGAAACACTGTTTTTCAGGGATCAATATCCGTTTGATGCATTGCGGGATATGATTTTTCCCGAACTGACGCATGCAAAGGGACGGCATGGTAAAATCAATATCTGGTCGGCAGCTTCATCAACAGGGCAGGAAGCATGTTCGATTGCCATGACGGCCAGCGAATCGGTGCCGGAACCGGGGCGTGTGCATATTCTGGGTACAGATTTTTCAGCCAGGGCTGTGGAATACGCACAGAACGGCGTGTACACGCAAATGGAAGTGCAGCGTGGCATGCCGGTCAAACAACTGATCCGTTTTTTTGATCAGCAGGGATCGCATTGGGCGGTGAGACCTGAGTTGAAAACGATGATGCATTTCGATCATGCCAACCTGGTTGAAAACAGCTTATCGGCCAAAGTGCGTCGCCACGGGCCATTTGATGTGGTGTTTTGCCGCAATGTACTGATTTATTTTACACCGGAAGAGCGGGCGCTGGTGATCGATCGGATTGCCCGGAGTATGCATAAGGGCGGCTATTTTATTTCCGGAGCCACCGAAACGCCGGAAGGGCGTACATCACGTTGGAATCAGGTGATGTTCAAAGGTAAACGGCTGTGGCAATTGCAGTAAAGAAAGCATTAACATGAAATAAACAATGCGCCTGCTTGATTTTTTTCATCCCGGGATAATATTTCATATCATGGGAAGTAAAAAATCCATGCGCGTTAAACTGGCCGGACAAGCCAATAGTCATTTTCCTGCCTGGTTGCTTTGCCTTGCAACGGGGAAGACAGGATGACATATGGATGCTTGGGCTTGGCCTTGCAGATATATGTGGCGATGATGTTGATGCCCCAACCGGTATGGGCTGATAGTCCCGGTGTTCCGGGGCAGCCTTCTCCTGCGCAGCAAGAGGCGGCGGTGCATGGGCATGATGACGGTTTGTTCAGCTGGCCGGGGATTACCGGACACTGGGGCGGTGCTCGGCAATCGCTGGATGATGGCGGCATCACCATCGAAGGCGCTTATACCGGCGAATTTGTACGCGGTTTTCCCGGTGGGATGGCGGGCGGCAAAAGCGTGATTTATGAAGATAATCTCGATATATCCATTACAATGGACAGTGAGAAGATGGGTTTGTGGCCGGGCGGCACGCTGTTTGTATATGGTTTGCGCAATCATGGCGGCGATCCCAGCGCCAATACGATTGGCGATCTGCAGACGGCCAGCAATATCGAAGCGCCGGATAATGCACTGGTGCAGGAAGCATGGTATGAGCAGCAGTTTCTGCATGGCGTCTTGTCGATTCTGGTGGGGTTGCATGATTTGAATTCGGAATTCTATGTGACGGATTACGGTTCCTTGTTTATCAATTCCTCGTTCGGCGTCGGGCCGGATATGTCGGCCAATGTGGCCTTATCTATCTTCCCGAAAGCGGGGTTGGCGGCGCGGGTGCGGGTAGCTCCAAACGACAATACCTATGTGCAGGCGGCCATCTATGATGGTGATCCATCCACGCGCGCGCTGCATGGCTCTGAAGGCAAGCTGATGATTGGCGAAGCCGGCTTGAGTTCCGATACAGGAACCTACAAACTGGGCTACTGGAATCACTCGGCTGATATCACTGTCGGGGCGCATACCTATAACAATGATTATGGTTTATACGGCGTGATTGATCAGGAACTGATGCATTTTGACGGTGATTCGACCATCGGTGCATTCCTTCAATATGGTTGGGCGCCAGCAGCGCGCAATACTGTAACACGCTATATCGGCGGCGGCCTGCATCTGCACGGCCTGATTCCAACGCGCGATGAAGATGATATCGGCATCGCACTGGCCCGTGCCGATACGCATGCCGTAGCGGAAACCACGCTGGAGCTGACCTATCGACTGGTATTGACGCCATGGCTGGCTATTCAACCATCTTATCAGGTCATCCAGAATCCTGGCGGTGACGCTACAGTGCCCACAGCCAACGTCGGCTTGCTACGCTTTGAGGTTGCTCTGTAATTCCCTCTTTTTTTGTGTGTTTTGCGCCTTGGGCAGTTTGGGTGATAGGATGCGCACCCATACGCCTTCGGGGCGATTTTTGTGAAATATGAAGAGGTATCCATGAACGCGATTGAACGACGAAGCGTATTTTCTCTGGCCGGCATTTACAGCCTGCGCATGCTGGGCCTGTTTCTTATCCTGCCCGTGTTTGCGCTCTATGCCGAACATCTCGATGGCGTCACGCCAACGCTGATCGGACTGGCGCTGGGCGCCTACGGATTGACCATGGCGCTGCTTCAGATTCCATTTGGCATGTTATCGGATCGCATCGGGCGCAAGCCGGTGATTACGGTGGGGCTGATTATTTTTGCCATCGGCAGCGTGGTGGCGGCATCATCGCATGATATTTGGGGTGTGATCTTCGGGCGCGCCTTGCAGGGCGCCGGTGCGATTGCTGCTGCCATGATGGCCTTGCTGGCCGATTTGACGCGTGAAGAAATTCGCACCAAGGCTACAGCCATGATTGGCATGTCGATTGGTATGTCGTTTACGGTGTCCTTGATTCTCGGGCCGTGGCTGGATGCCGCGATTGGCGTGAATGGTATTTTCTGGCTGACAGCCGTATTGGCTGTAGGCGCGATTGTGGTGCTGCATACCGCTATTCCCACGCCGGCGCACAGTTCAATGCACCGGGATGCCGAAACCATCCCCGGCCAGCTGGGAGCTGCGCTGCGTAATTTTGAATTGTTGCGGCTCGATGTCGGTATTCTGATTTTGCATTCGATTATGACAGCCATGTTTATCGCACTGCCCTTTGTGTTGCGAGATCAGCTGCACCTGCCCAGCGTGCATCATTCCTGGGTATATCTGCCAATCCTGGTGGTGGCGATGGGACTGATGGTGCCGATGATTATTATTGCCGAGAAACGTAAAAAAATGAAACCTGTTTTTCTGATTGCGATTGCGCTGATCGCCGCTTCTGCGGCTGTACTGGCTCTGTTTCATCAAGGCTGGACAGGCGTGATTACAGGCCTGTTACTGTTTTTTATTGCTTATAATGTACTGGAGGCCACGTTGCCATCGCTGGTATCGCGTATCGCGCCGATAGATGGCAAGGGTACGGCTATGGGGGTGTATTCCACCAGCCAGTTTCTCGGCGCGTTTGTCGGCGGCGCGGGTGGCGGCATGCTGCTGGACAAGTTCGGTGTGGAAGGTATTTTCATCGCCTGCTCCATCGGCGCATTGTTATGGCTGGCTCTGGCTTTTGGTATGGCGCGGCCTCGCATGCGTTCAGCTATGATGTTGCATGTGGATGAAGCCAACACGACTAATGCTCAAACACTGGAGACACAGTTACTGGCGCTGGCCGGCGTATCAGAAGCTCGTATCGCTATTGAAGAGGGCGTGGCCTATTTGCGAGTGGAAAAAGAGCATTTCGATGCCGATGCCGCAAAAGCATTGCTTCAGTCATGATGATTTTGTAACAGGCCCTAATTCGACCCAAACGATATTCTACTGCTGCAAGCAGGATTCACCTGGTAAAACTATGCTGGCTCCAAATCAGACTGATTAAGTTTCTTACAAATAAAATTTAATGCAACAGCACAAGATGCTTTACCACGAAGACACCAAGGCACAAAAATTCATGGAACATCTTATTAAAAGTCAAAAAAATAAGCCACGACACACGAATGAACAGAAGGTGAATTGTGAAACAAGAGAGGCTCCCCTGGGGGACGACCTTAGAAGCGAACAGATGCAGACGGGTTTTTCATTCGTGTCAATTCGTGTAATTCGTGGCTCAAGGTTTTTGGTTCCGGCTATGCTGGGTTAGGGGTTCATTTGTATGCGAATTACCGCTGGAGCTATGCGTGGTCGCATCATACCCGTACCAAATGTTCCGGGATTAAGACCAACGCCATCGAAAGTGCGTCAGGCGTTGTTCAATATCCTTGGCACGGTGGACGGGTTCTGCGTACTCGATCTGTATGCCGGTTCCGGCATGATGGCGCTGGAAGCCTTGTCGCGCGGAGCGGTATCGGCCATTTCCATCGAGCAGGATCGGCGCGCTATCAAAGCGCTGCAACAAAGCCGCAATACGCTGAATGTGTCGGATCAGTGGTCGCTTCAGGCCAGCAGTGTGGAGCAAGGGATTCCTCTGCTGGCAGGAAAAACATTTGATCTGATTTTTGCCGACCCGCCTTATGCGCAAGGACATGCTGAAGCTGTGCCAAAACTGCTGGATCAAAATGATATTCGTTGTGGCCAACTGGTGATTGAAGAATCCGCACGGGTTGCCCCGGTCTGGCCTGATGGCTGGATTTGCCAACAATCCCGCCGTTACGGCGATACCTGTCTGCATTTTCTGATATCAACGGCTGCGTCAGCGAATGGCTCAGCCAGGGCCTGTTCACACTAATTGAGTAAACAGGCCCGCGCCGCTACCGTTGGCCATCTTTCTGGAGGTTTCACGTGACCCATATCCGAATCGCTACCCGTCGTTCCCCGCTGGCCCTGTGGCAGGCTGAATATATTTCAGCAGAACTACAGCGCCTTGACCCGACCGTGACCACTGAACTGGTCAAGATTGTGACCAAAGGCGACAAAATTCTCGATGTGCCGCTGGCGCAAGTGGGCGGCAAGGGTTTATTCACCAAGGAAATCGACGCGGCATTGCTGGATGGTCGGGCTGATATCGCCGTACATTCGATGAAGGATGTGCCGACTGAATTGCCGGCTGGCACCGCCATCCGCGCCCACCCCAAACGCGAAGATCCGCGCGATGCCATCGCTACTATTAGCGAAGGTGGACTGGAATCGCTGCCCGAAGGCGCCACGATTGGCACATCCAGCCTGCGCCGTATCGCTCAAATTCAGGCCAGATTTCCACATTTCAAATTCACCTCCATTCGCGGCAATATCCAGACGCGTTTATCAAAGCTCGGTTTTGAAGTCGATGCGGTCATTTTAGCCGCCGCTGGTGTGAAGCGCATGGGCATGGCCGATCAGATGCATGATTTTATCGATACGGAAATCCTGTTGCCCGCTGTGGCGCAAGGTACGCTGGGTGTGCAAACACGAGATGCCGATGATGTGATCAATGCACTGGTCGATCAGCTCAATGATGCCGATACGGTGGTACGCACTCGCGCCGAACGTGCTTTTCTGGCTCGTCTTGAAGGTGGTTGTCAGGTGCCGATTGCCGCGTTTGCCAGGCTTGATGGCGATAGCCTCCATCTCAAAGGTTTAGTTGGCGCTGTCGATGGCTCCAGGCTGATTGTTCGGGAAACGACGGGAAATCGGTCAGATGCAGAAAACATGGGGACAACGCTTGCCGATGAAGTATTGGCAGCTGGTGGCCGGGAAATTCTGGAAGCGCTGTACGCAGAGGGCTAAATCAGCATTGCAGTCTGTGTTCTTTTGCCACACTCATAGGCCTTGGTGACTTGCCTCACAGTGGATGATTGACGTGGCAAGCAGTCTTTCTTCCAGAAGAGAAAGCACAACCAAGGAGGCTGGCATGGCTACGATCTTTCACGCTGAAGGTGATAAACAATCCCTGTTTGGCGGGCAGAGCAAAGAAGATATTCTGTTTGTCATGCAAATCCCCGTCGCACTCACGACGCTTGCGGTGCTCTTTTTCCTGGCATAATTGCCGCCTTGTGGGCTTTCTCACGACCCACGTAGTACATCTGTTCTGGTAAAACATGCCTGAATGCTAACAATGAGGATCGTTAATTTTTATCACCCGCATGATTCATGAATGCTGCGGGATAAGTGAGCGGCCTGTGTACTGGGAACAAAAAACTTTAGCGCAAATGTCCGATGATGAATGGGAATCACTCTGTGATGGTTGTGGGCGTTGCTGTGTGTGGAAATTCGAAGATGCTGATTCTGGCGAGATTCTTTATACTGATATCCGTTGCAAGCTATTCGATGACGACCACTGCCGATGTCTTGACTACCAGCATCGCGCTCAAATCGTGCCCGATTGCATGAATATTCGGCAGATGGAAGATAAACATTACGCATGGTTGCCAGAGACCTGTGCCTACCGGCTGCTGCATGAAGGCAAACCGTTATTTGATTGGCACCCGCTGATTTCCGGCAATGCGGCATCAGTACACCAGGCCGGTATTTCGTTACGTCATCACACAGTATGCGGACAAGATTTCTGCGAAGCCGATATTGTGCGCCATATTATTGATCCTGATGCACACAACTGAATTTTGCCCATGCGGCAGCGGTGCAACGTTTGCGAACTGCTGCCAGCCGGTGATTGATCACGATGATGCAGCCTCGGCTCAAGCATTAATGCGTTCGCGTTACGCTGCTTATGTGCGGGGCTGTTGGGGCTATCTGCATCAAAGCTGGCATTCCGACACAAGACCATCGCGCGTTTCACCCACCGATACCGACTGGCTGGGGCTTTCAATCATCAGAGCGACAGAGACAACGGTTGAATTCATAGCCGGTTTCCGCGAACAAGGGAAAATCATGGCCTTGCACGAAATCAGCTGTTTTGTGCAAGTGGGTAAGCACTGGCGCTATGTTGATGGCCAATGTGAGGTCAGCGAAGTCGGACAAAATGCCGCCTGCCCTTGTGGCAGCGGTCAGAAAACCAAGCGGTGCTGCGGTAAAGGCAGTAAATGAAGCTCTGCAAAGAAACTGTTGCCTGAAAACAAACAGGCCAGCTAAAAAGCCGGCCCGTCACACAAGGGGAAAACAACGTGAGAGCATATGCTGGAGGATTTAAACTGTTTGCGTTTGACCTGCAGCTACGGGGTCAGCAACTTCTTTAGCCTTTAATTCTTCAATGCGATAAGCAGATGGATCAGCCAGTAAAGTAGTCACCAGCTTATGATTCATATCATGGCCGGTTAACTCGCCTTCAAAGGCGCCGACAATGGGATAACCGGACAGGGAAAGATCACCCAGCGTATCGAGAATCTTGTGGCGTACGCACTCATCTTCATAACGAAGGCCGCCTTCATTCACGACCCGGTGAGAATCCAGCACAATGGCATTTTCCAACGAACCGCCCAAAGCCAGGCCTGCTTTCTGCAAGGCTTCGACTTCATGCAGGAATCCGAACGTGCGGGCACGTGAAATTTCCCGCGTATAGGCCTGATGGGAAAAATCCACCGAGACTTTACGCTGGCGTAGTAAAGGGTGATCATAATTCAGTAAATAGGAAACCTTAAAGCCGGATGCCGGATACAGGGCGCAGCGTTTTTCGCCTTCTTCGACGGAAACGCGTTTGAGTATACGCAGCACTTTTTTTGCGGCGGATTGCTCGCGGATACCAGCACACTGAATCAGGAATACGAATGGAGCGGAGGAGCCATCCATAATCGGCACTTCAGCGCCACTAACTTCGATGCGTGCATTATCCACGCCAAGCCCCGCCAGGGCAGAAAGCAAATGCTCAACAGTAGAAATATTAGCATCGTCCTTACCGATCGTCGTACACAAGCGGGTATCAGTGACATGATCCGCTTTGGCCGGGAATTCAATACCCAGATCGGAGCGAATAAAGGTGATGCCGCTATTGGCGCGCGCCGGATGCAAAACCAGTTCGATTTTACGTCCGGAATGCAAACCGATACCGCTACAACGAATCGAATGCTCCAGCGTTCTCTGTTTAATCATGCATGCCTCCTGGGTTTATGGCAAAGCAATTGCTTGGTTCCACTATCAATATGGGTCAGTCGTGCGGACACAGTAGTTCTTGATGTCATCCCCGACAACCAGTCACAATAACTGCGCAGACTGCCACAAAAGACCATAAAAACAAAATATCATGCTCATTCGATGGCTGACTGATGCAGAACAAGCGCTTTCATGCACTGCTCTGTTGCCGTCATTGTCGCAGCATTATCTCCCAAAAAGTCGTCTTAATCCGCCTGCCTGCGCAGGAAGGTCGGGACGGCAAATTCATCATCATTAAAACCGGGCAGGTCCAATGATTGCGGTTGCGCTTGCTGGCCGGCGACCTGACGGGCTGGATTCTTCTGAACTTGCGTACCATCCGGTTGAATGGCCGGAATACGCGGTACTGCAAGCGGTTCCTTATCCATACTGGTGGCAAGGCGCAGGGATGCTTCACCGGACAGGCCGGTTGCAACCACAGTCACCCGGATGCTGTCATCCGCTTCCTGATCATAAACCATGCCGCAAATAATATTGGCATCCTCATCGGCCATGTTATGAATAATCGAAACAGCCTCGTCATATTCGGCCAGCGTCATATCCTCGTTACCGGTAACATTGACCAGAATACCCTGCGCGCCGTGAATATCGATATCTTCCAGCAGCGGCGAAGAAATAGCGCGTTCTGCCGCTTCCATCGCGCGGCTATCGCCGGATGCAAAGCCGGAACCCATCATGGCGACGCCTCGCGTTTCGCTCATGACTGCTTTCACATCGGCGAAATCCACATTCATATAGCCGGTGTGCGTAATCAACTCGGCAATACCGCGCACCGCTTGCAGCAACACGTCATCGGCTTTGCGGAAGGCTTCCAGCATGCTGGTATTCTTGCCCACTGCGCCAATCAGTTTCTGGTTAGGAATGGTAATCAACGTATCAACATATTTGCGCAATTCGGCAATGCCTGCCTCGGCCTGACGCATACGACGTTTGCCTTCAAAGCTGAATGGTTTCGTCACCACGGCAACGGTCAGCACGCCCATATCTCTGGCCGCTTCCGCAATCACCGGCGCCGCACCTGTGCCGGTTCCGCCACCCATGCCTGCCGTGATGAAAACCATGTCTGTATCCTGCATAAATTCGCGCAGCCGTTCTTTTTCTGATTCAGCGGCTTCACGACCAACCTGGGGATTGGCGCCAGCACCCAGCCCGCGAGTAATCTCCGCGCCCAGTTGCAGTTTACTGTCGGCATGATTGCGTTCGATGGCCTGCGCATCGGTATTGGCGACAATAAACTCAACGCCGCGCAATTTCTGATTGATCATGTTATTCAGCGCATTACCGCCGCCGCCGCCAACGCCGATCACCTTAATACTGGCTGACTGAGCTGCTGTATCTTCAAATGTAAATAATGTTGCCATGTTTTCCTCCTTACTTCCCTTGTGTGTTGTGTGCTCTGTTGTGTGTGGTTTGTGTTGTTGCCCGTGTGTTTGCCTTGTTTTACCCTGTATCCCCGAACCAGCTTCGCATGCGCTTCCATACGCTCGAAAATAAATGCTGTTTCTTCTTGCTGATATGTTGTGAGTCCTGTCTGTAGCGCTGTCCGTACAACACCAGCCCGACGCCGGTGGCGTACATGGGGCTGGATACGACATCCGCCAGTCCGCCGACGCCCTGCGGTCGTCCCAGCCGAACCGGCATGTCGAATATTTCTTCGGCCAGTTCCACCATGCCGTCGAGCAATGAAGAACCACCCGTCAACACCATGCCGGCTGCTGCCAGCTCCTGAAAACCGGAGCGCTGCAATTCTTCTTTGATCATTTCAAATAATTCCTCGACCCTGGGTTCGAGAATTTGCGCCATCACCTGGCGCGGCATCGGACGCGGTGCGCGGCCGCCGACGCTGGGGATTTCAATCTGATCTTCCGGCGGCACCAGCGATGTCATGCAAGCGCCGTATTTTCGTTTCAACTGATCGGCTTCGCGCGCCGAGGTGCGCAGACCAATCACCAGATCATTGGTCAAATGGTCGCCGCCAATGGGAATGACATGGGTATGTCGAATCGAGCCGTTGAGGAAAATCGCCATATCCGTGGTGCCACCACCAATATCAATCAGTGCTACGCCGATATCCTTTTCATCCTGCATCAGCACGGCTTCAGACGATGCTACCTGCTCCAGCACCATATCGGTCACATCCAGATCGCAGCGATTGCAACATTTAACAATATTCTGCGCCGACGAAACCGCGCCGGTGACCACATGTACTTTTGCTTCCAGACGTACGCCGCTCATGCCGATCGGTTCGCGGATGCCATCCTGATTATCGATAATGTATTCCTGCGGCAGGATATGCAGTACCTTCTGGTCAGCAGGTATATTCATGGCGCGCGCCGCATCGATCACGCGGTCGACATCTTCACGCGTGACTTCACTGTTCTTGGTGGCCACCACGCCGTGACTGTTATAGCCGCGAATATGAGAACCGGCGATACCGGTAAATACCGACTGAATGTCCACCCCGGCCATCAGTTCCGCCTCTTCGACAGCCAGTCGAATCGATTCAACCGTCGTTTCGATATTGACGACCACGCCCTTGCGCAAACCGCGCGAGGGATGCGTGCCGATGCCAATGACATCAACTTTGCCGTCGGGTGCTGCCTCGGCGACAATACAGGCAATTTTGCTGGTGCCGATATCAAGGCCTACTAATACTTGATCTTGATGCTTGGCCATCAGATCACCCCTCCATGCCCTGCCGGCCGGATAAACCAGCGGGATGCCAAACGTGCATCCACACGCCAGTGACGACCCTTCCAGCGGGGCTGTTTCAAAAATGATGTAATATGTTGAATCTCGGCGGCCTCGTTTGACAACGGAATCAGCCAGCTTTCGCCGCGAGAAAAATAAATATGCCAGTAACCGGCACCGGCCCGGATTTCACTCAGGCCGGATAGCGATGCCACATCATTTTGTGCCAGTGCAACCATCATGGTGTGGGCGCTTGCCAGTTGAGCTTGCGGTAATCGCAACAGCGGCAGATCAGGCGACTCGCCTTTTCTGAGCAGTCGGTAAGCATTGCCCTGCGAATCAAACAGATGCAATCGACTGCGTTCATCCTGCCACAACGCCGTCGGTACGCGGGCATCGGCCTGAATCTGCAATCGATCTGGTAACAGGCGGGTAATGCGCACATCGGCCAGGTCCGGGATGCGCTGCAACCATTGTTCACGTAACAGATCAGGGCGCGTGCTCAGGAAATCCCTGCTGGCCATATTCTTCAATTGCATATCAATGGCCTGTTTAATCGCCGCTTCAGCCGTGATATCCCAGTTAGCGACACTCCATTTCTGGTTGAGCCAGGTAGCGCTGGTCGTGGTCAGCGCGGCGATCAAAGCGAAGGCAAATACTCTGCCGATGCGTTTCAGGCTGCGGCGACGCGCCTTTTTCTGCACGGCCGGATCAACGCGGCGCTGATTGACGCGACTCACTGCCCACCCCCATGCTCCAATTGTGCCGAAGCCAGTATGCGTAAGCACAGTGTCTCGAAATCAATGCCGGCAGCCGCAGCGGCCTTGGGCAATAAACTGGTTTCGGTCATGCCCGGAATCGTATTGATTTCCAGAATCACCGGTTCACCGCCAGTGGGTACGATCATGTCCACGCGCGGTGCGCCACGGCACGTGGTTGCACGGACAGCCAGTTGCGAGCGTTCCATGCAATAACGCAGCGTTTCAGCAGGCAGTCTGGCGGGGCAAAAATAGTCGGTCGCGCCTGATGTGTATTTGGATGCGTAATCATAAACGCCGGATTTCGGAGCCACTTCAACCGGCATCAGTGCCTCGCCATTGAGTACAGATACGGCAATCTCTCTGCCTTTGGCCGGCATTTCAGCCATCCAGCCGGCTGTATCGACAAGCCTCAAGGCCTGCCATTCGCTCTTCGATGCCACATAATGTAAACCAATGCTGGAACCTTCCGCCACCGGCTTGATAAACACCGGATAACGAGCCGGACCATCTGCGCCAATGTTGATGCTGACCGGTGTTTGCAAGCCGGCATGATTTAATACCTGTTTGCTCAAAGCTTTGTCCATGCACAGCGCCGAGGCCGTCACACCCGAACCGGTATAGGGAATGCGCATGGTTTCCAGCAAGCCTTGCACGCAACCGTCTTCGCCCAATGTGCCGTGCAGAGCGATAAAGGCTTTCTCGATGTTCGCCGTCGCAATTTGTGAGGCCCAGTCGTGGCTTAAATCCACGCCCACGGCATCTACGCCCGCCGCCTGCAGGGCGCGCAATACGGCTGTGCCCGATTTCAGTGAAATCTCGCGTTCTGCCGAAGTGCCTCCCATCAATACGCCGACATGGCCGAAACTACAGTGATCAAATTCAACCATTGCCGTCTCCCGTCAGGATATATTCCCATTCGCCGATCATGCGCACTTCAGTTTCCAGTTCGATATTGCTGTGCTGTTTGACTGCGGCCTGGGCTCGCCGAATCAGCGCGACTATATCCGCGCTGCTTGCTTCGCCTGTATTGATAATAAAGTTGGCATGTTGATCTGAAATCTGGGCACCTCCGATCCGGAACCCTTTCAAACCTGCCGCTTCAATCAGCCTGGCTGCATGGTCGCCGTCCGGATTCTTGAAGACGGAACCGCAGTTCGGTTGCGCCAGAGGTTGTGTTGATGAGCGGCGACTGCGCATGCTGCGCATGCGTTCGCGAATCTGCTCGGGAGAATCCGGTTGCAAAGTAAACGTAGCCGACAGCACCAGACTGCCAGTCGGTAATTCGGTATGGCGATAAACCATTTTTAAATCAGCATGCTCTATTTCGATGATGTTGCCATCACGCAAGACCACTTCGATGCGGTGTAGCGAATCGGATACTTGTTGTGAAAAACAGCCGGCATTCATAGCGATGCCTCCGCCGATATCGCCGGGCACCGTGGCCATGAATTCGCAACCGGTCAAACCGTGTTCGGCGCACTGGCGAGCCACCCGGCTCATGCGCGCTCCAGAGCCGGCGCGCACATTGCAGTGACCAAAAGAAATCTCATCCAAATCACTCAAGTCGATCACGAAACCGTCAAAGCCGGTATCCGGAATCAACATATTACTGCCACGTCCAAGCGGTAGAATCACCACATCGGCCGGGCAGGCCTTGATGGCGGCGATCAAGGCATTACGGTCAGCAGGGCGGAAGAACCAGCGCGCCGGTCCACCCACGGCCAGCGTGGTATGCCTCGCCATCGGTTCATGTTCGCGCCACACGCCCTGATCGTGTAGCGCCTGCATCCAGTTGGTATGATTCACGACTGTATTCATAACGCCGCCTCGCGCATCTGCTGCGCCAGCGCACCGATTGAGCCGGCCCCCATCAGTACAACGATATGGCCATCGGCCAGTTCAGATTCGGCCAAATCGCAGGCAGATTCCAAATTGTCCAGCAATGAAACATTGCGGTGGCCGCGAGCGCGCATGCCTTCTGCCATCTGTTCGCTGTTGGCACCATCAATTTCCGTTTCGCCAGCGGCATAGACCGGCAGCAATGCAACGGCATTGGCAGCATCGAACGCGCCCATAAAATCGGCCATCAAATCATGCGTTCGGCTATAGCGGTGCGGCTGAAAAATGACGCTGATATGCCGTTCCGGCCAGCATTGACGGGCTGCCGCCAGCGTTGCCATCACCTCTTTCGGATGGTGGCCATAATCATCAACCAATACCCCGGTTCCGATTTTCATGCGCTGAAAACGACGCTGAATGCCTTCAAATGAGGCCAGCGCCTGGCGAATGATTTCAATATCAATATTCAGATCCAGCAACACAGCCATCGCCGCCAGTGCATTTTCTGCATTATGACGTCCTGGCATGGGTAGCTGGAATGCGCCCAGATCACCCAATTCCCGGCTTGCAGCGGTAAATGTTTGACCTTCCGCATTGGCTTGTATGTCCAGCAGATGCAAATCGGCCTGCGGGCTGCTGCCGTAGGTGGTGATCGGCTTGTGCAAGCGCTCACGTAACGCTGCTACATTCGGATGCTCATGATGCAAGACCACACGCCCGTAAAACGGCACCAGATCAACAAATGTATGGAAGGCCTCCATCAGCGTCTCGAAATTACCGTAATGATCCAGATGCTCGGGATCGATATTGCTGACCACGGCAATGGTCGGGGACAGGCGCAGAAAAGAACCGTCGGATTCATCGGCTTCGGCCAGCAGCCACGGGCTGGCACCAAGTCGGGCGTTGCTGCCACAAGCGGTTAATCGACCGCCAATCACATACGTCGGATCCAGCCCTGCGGCTTCCATACCGTGCGCAATCAGCGAGGTCATGGTGGTTTTGCCATGGCTGCCGGCAACCGCAATGCCCTGTTTCATACGCATCAGTTCGGCCAGCATATCGGCGCGCGGAATCACCGGCACGCCGAGTTGTTGTGCCTCGGCAATTTCCGGATTGTTGTGATCAATGGCTGAGGAAACCACGACTACCTGCGCATCGCCCAGATTCTGCGCCGCATGGCCCACCATCACATGGATACCCAGGCTGCGCAGCCTTACCACATTAGGGCTCTCGGCCATATCGCTGCCCTGCACGGAAAAGCCCTGATTATGCAGCAGCTCGGCAATGCCGCTCATGCCGATGCCGCCGATGCCGATCAGGTGAATGCGTTGCACACGCGCCTTCATGCGTTCACCTCCGGTGTCTGTGACGTATGCATGGCAGGCAGAAATTCAGCCAGCACGTCCAATTGTTTTTCCTGTGCCGCATAAGGCGCGGCAGTGCATGCGGCCTGACTCATTTGCTCGAGTTTGGCCGGATGAAATAAGTATGCGTCGATCTGTGCAGCCAGTGATGTTGCATCCAGCGTTTGCTGATCCAGCACTACAGCAGCACCGACTGCCGCCAGCGCTTCGGCATTATGGCGCTGATGGTCGTCGGCGGCATGCGGCAACGGCACAAACAGGCTCGGCATGCCCACACAGGCAGCTTCACAAACGCTCATGGCTCCGGCACGCGCCACCATCAGGCTGCCATGGCTGTAGAACGTGGCCATATCTTCACAAAAGGGCAGCACGTCTGCATTGATTTCGGACCGGGCATATAGCTCGCGCACCTGTTGCAGCGTGGCTGCATCTGAGCCGACAATATGACTGACGACAAATTCGCGTCCTTCCAGCGCCAGCAAGCGGCAGGCTTCGGGAACGGTTTGATTGAGTACGCGTGCACCTTGCGAGCCACCCAGCACCAGCAGACGAGGCGGTTCATGTCTGTGCCAGCGGGTGGCGGCAATATTGCTACGTACCACATTGCCGGTGATAACACGGCGTACACTTCCGGCCAGTTTTTTGGAAGCCGCGCCAAAACCCAGCATGATGCAGCGGCAGAAACGGGCCAGGGTGCGGTTGACCAATCCGGGCATGGCATTCTGTTCGTATAAGACTACCGGAATACGGCTGATCAGAGCGGCCGCGACACCGGAGATGCTGGCATAGCCACCCACGCCGACCAGTAAGTCGGGGCGTTCGGATTGCCAGTTGCGCCGAATGGAAATCACGGCCTGCGGTAATTCCCACAGCAATACCCGGATACGTTGCAACAGGCCTGCACCTTTGACGCCGTGCATGGCCAGCAGTTGAACTGTTTCGCCGCGCTCGGGCAGTAGCGTGGCTTCAAGTCCGCGTTCCGCACCAATAAAAGAAACCGATAACTGCGGCCAGCGCGCCCGCGCTGCATCAGCCAGCGCCAATGCAGGCATGACATGACCGCCGGTGCCGCCGCCGGCAATGAACAGGATGGGCTTGGCATGCGTCATGCCAGATGCTCCAAACCCTGCTCAGTTGCGGCCATGGCAGGTTTGTTTCGGCTGCTTTTCTTTCCTTTGGCGAGGGAAGAGCGACGTTTTCCCGTCCGTTTCTCATGGCGTTTATTGCCCGGTGCATGGCGTTGGACGGACAACAACAGGCCGATTAACACGCATTCGCCAAGCAGGGCGCTGCCGCCGTAGGAGACAAACGGTAATGGCATCCCCTTGGTCGGCAATAATCCCATCGCCGCACCGAGATTAATCATCAGGGCTGTGCCCAGCACGACCACGCAACCGATAATCAACAGGCGCGAGAACATATCGACAGCTTGAATGGCCAGCCAGATGCCGCGACCGAGCAGTACCGCAAAGACCAGAAGCACCGATACGATGCCGACTAAACCCAGTTCTTCGCCGATGCTGGCGGAGATGAAATCGGTAAATACTTCCGGCAGGTAAAACAGCTTTTGCACTCCCTGGCCGAGTCCTGTGCCGAACAGGCCGCCGCTGCCGAATGCGATCATCGATTGAATCAACTGATAATCACTGCCCAGCGGATCATTCCACGGATCGATAAAACTGGTTAATCGCTGCATGCGATAGGGCGCAGCCATCATTGCTATAGCTGCCAGCGGCACGAAACTCAGCACCAGCAGTGTTAAGTGGCGAAGCGGTACGCCGCCGACAAACCACATGGCAAAACAGACGACCGATAACAACACCGCACTGCCGAAATCCGGTTGCAATAACAGCAGCGCCAGCGCTACGCCGAGCACCACCAGCATCGGCGCAAGGCCGCTCGAGAAACGCGTCAAACGATCCGGAAATGAACTCAGATAATACGCCATATAAATAATCACGGCAGGTTTCAGCAATTCTACTGGTTGCAGGGTCAGGCCGAACAGGGAAAACCAGCGTTGCGCGCCGTTGATTTCCTTGCCGATTCCCGGAACCAGCACGGCCAGCATCAACATCAGGGCAATGCCCAGCACCGGCACGGCAATGGCACGCCACCAGTTTACATCAATGCGCGATAGTCCCCACATCATCAGCATGCCGACCGGAATATAGAACAGCCAGTGGCGGATAATGCGCAGTGGGTCGCCATAGCGCACTTCGGCCACACTGACGCTGGCGCTATACACCATCAGCACGCTGAAACACATGAGTGACAGCACACAGCCAGTGATCACTGCATCCGGCGGGGATAGTAATTTCACAGCGGGTCTGTTCACAGCAGTTCTGCTCATGATTTCGATTCCAATGTGGCGACAGCATTGGCAAACGCATTGCCGCGCTCGATATAATCCCTGAATTGATCCTGACTGGCAGCCGCCGGAGCCAGCAGTACAGGCACGCCGTCGACTGCATGCACAGCCTGTTTGACAGCTTGCTCCACCGTTTTCACAAAACTGCATGGCACCCCGGCTGCGGCAGCCAGATCGGTGAACGGTTTGGCATCTGTACCAATCACAAACATCTGCTCGACATGCCCGGCAACAGTATCCTTGAGTACCGACACATCGAGCCCTTTACGCAAGCCGCCGCAAATCCAGATAAGCTGATGAAAGGACTCAAGCGCAGCTCTGGCTGCCTCCGGATTGGTGGCCTTGGAATCATTGAACCATTCCCGGCCTGCAACAAAGCCAAGCGATTGCAAACGATGCGGCAGGCCGCGAAATGAGGTTAACGATTGCCGAATCACGCTTGCCGTAATGCCGAAATCTGCTGCCGCCTGTGCGGCAACAGCCAGATTCAGATGCTGATGAATTCCTTGTGCAGGCAATTCATCCGAGCTCACAAGCTGAGCCTGATCATAATGATGCCAGAACACCTCCCATGATCCGTCTGCCTGTTGCTGCACGCCGGCATCCAGCCTATCGGCCTGCCCCATGCCGAAACGGCGCACAAACACACCACGCCCGCGCAGCTCTTCAGTCAGCCCGTTCCAGCATTCATGGGCCGGCAACATGGCTTTATCACCTTCGCCCTGTCTGGCGAATATACGCAACTTGGCTGCCTCATATGCATGCATGTCGCTATGCATATCTGCATGATCAGGTTGCACATTGAGCAGTGCCGACCAGTTCGGGTGAATCGGGTTGGCGCGCTCCAGTTGAAAGCTGGATAATTCCAGTACAATACGCTGAGGGTCAGGACTCTGCTCATTACCATTGCCGAGCAGATCAAGCATCGGCACGCCGATATTGCCGCCAGCTTCAATGCCGCCGGACAAGGTGTCGAGCATGGTGCTGATCAGAGATACGGTGGTGGTTTTGCCGTTGGTACCTGTAATGGCAATTAAATCGTTCTGATAAGCTTCACTGAACAACTCCAGATCGCCGAATACCGGAATACCTGCTTCTCGCACCTGTACCAATGCCGGGTGATTATAATTCACGCCGGGGCTGACAATCAGGCGTTCAAATCCTTTCAGTACTTGCGCATCCAGTGCTCCGGTATTCAAGACGATATCGATTTCATCAGGCAGACTGATCTGCGATTCATCAAAAGCTTCGCATGCAACGCCCCTGCGCAGCAGAAAAGATGCCACCGACTGGCCGGTTTTACCCATGCCGATAATGGCGGTTCTGGGTGCCGTGTTATGCATAAGCGTGCTCATCGGATTTTCAGGGTGGAAAGCGCCACCAACGCCAGTAAAATCGAAATAATCCAGAAACGGACAATGACTTTCGGCTCAGCCCATCCCTTCAGTTCATAATGGTGGTGAATCGGCGCCATGCGGAATACGCGTTTACCCGTCATTTTGAAGCTGACCACCTGCACCATCACCGAAACTGCTTCCAGTACAAACAGGCCGCCGGCAATGGCCAACAGGAATTGTTGATGCACCGCACAGGCGACAAAACCGAGCGCGCCGCCCAGTGCCAGTGCGCCGACATCGCCCATAAATACCTGAGCCGGATAGGAATTGTACCATAAAAAACCCAGGCAACCGCCAATGACCGCGCCGCAGAATACCGCCATTTCGCCTGCGCCCGGCACAAACGGAATCATCAGATAGGCCGAGAACTTGGCATGGCCGGCCAGATAAACCACCACAGCCAGCGCACTGGCCACCATAAATGTGGGCGCAACCGCCAGCCCGTCCAGCCCGTCGGTCAGGTTGACTGCATTGGATGAGCCAACCAGAACGAATAGTACGAATACGGGATAGAACCAACCCATATTCCACTGCACATTGAAGAAGGGGATATCCACAATCGGATCGGTCATCAGCATTAAGCCGATAGCGGCAATACCGCCAATCAGGCATTGCATCAGCAGTTTCCAGCGGCCTGCTAACCCCTTGGGATCATGGCGGATAATTTTCAGATAATCATCCAGCCAGCCGATGATGCCGTAACCGAGTGTAACCAGCAGCGCCAGCCAGACAAACCCGCTGGTTAAATCAGCCCACAGCAACGTGGCGATGGTCAGCGACAATAAAATCAGCACGCCGCCCATGGTCGGGGTACCCTGTTTAATCAAATGGGTTTGCGGCCCGTCATTACGAATCGGTTGACCCTTGCCCTGATGCGCTGTTAGCCAGCGTATAAACAGCGGCCCCATCACCCAGCACAGCACCAACGACGTCACCAGCGCATAGACGGTGCGGAAGGTGATATACTGAAACAGGTTGAAGAAGGAATATTGTTCATGCAGCGGATACAGGAGGTTATACAGCATCGGCAACCTCCCCGACGCACAACAGTTCCACCACCGATTCCAGATGCATCGAACGCGATGCCTTAATTAATATCGTATCCCCGTCAGCAAATGAATCACACTGCAAAGCAGTGATAGCATCGTCAGTTGTGGCAAACCAGCGCGCCTTCTGATGCATGGCGGCCAGCGATTGCATCTGCGCGCCAATCAGATAAACCTCGTCTAATGCTTCAATATCGAGTCTGGTATGAGCGCTTTCAGAAGCGGCTCCCAGTTCCGCCATATCACCGAGAATGGCGATTTTCCGCCCAGGCAGGGCACGCAACGTATTAATCGCCGCCTGCATGGAAACCGGATTGGCATTGTAGCAATCATCCAGCACGGTCGCACCGTTTCTGGCCACAAGGCGTTGCATACGCCCGGCCATCGGCTGCCAGCCGGACAATGCTGAAGTAATGTCAGCAAGTGTGTATTCACTGTCGCCGCGCTGTTGCAAGTGACGCAACATAATGGAGGCGGCAAAGGCATGGTTCTCAGCCCAGTGACTGGCTGGTAATGCCAGTTGCATTGCAGCATGTTCGCCTTGGCAGGACAACATCAACACGTCACCATTTAACTGCCAGCTGACCACGGCCTCATCCGCGGCATCGATAGAAACAGGACACTCCGGCAGCGCGATATGATTAGCTTGCATCAGTGCCGCTACATCCTTGCCGAGCGCACACCAGCCGCCTGCATTGACATGCTCCAGCAACAGCGCCTTTTCGCGCACCACGCCGGACAATCCACCCAACCCTTCGCTGTGAGCCGCCGTGATGCCGGTCAGTACAGCGATATCCGGCTGCACCATGGCGGCCAGCCGGGTCATTTCACCCGGCTC
>CAJXNE010000011.1 GCA_913056285.1 uncultured Zetaproteobacteria bacterium
CACAGCAAGCCCAAGCCCATACTCACTCTTGTCATCCGCATCACCGCTCCCGCGCAGCATTGCGAAGCAGATACTCACGCACCGCGGCCATTCTATCAGCCGCCATCGGCGCAATCCTGCGCTCGACCCGGTGCTGCTGCATACGCGCAATCACACTCGGCCATTGAGCAGCCGTATGCGTCGTGGTTCTGGGCGGCACATGGCATACGGAACACAGGGCGCGGTAATTCTGAAATGCCTGACTACCCATCTCCGGGTAGTCCACAGTCTGCTTAGGATGGCTGCCCGAATCGCAGCCGGCCACCCCCAGAACCAGTATGATTCCGGACAGCAGAGCAATGCATTTCATTTATGCTGGCCACCATGACCGGGCATATCAATATCATCATCCTCGTGATCCGAATCCAGATGCCCGCCACGATCCGATCCATACAGATTGGTCATAAAATAGATCACACTAGCAGCCACAATAAAATACAACAGCGCATAGACATGACCCATCGTAAACCACGGACGCGGATGCCCCGGCCTGTCGCCCCAGAATGGCAGCGATAAACCGAATGCCATAACCAATACGCAGGCAATCACAGCATAAAACCATTTCGGAACGCGCTTCTGTGACTTGGGAATATGCTCGACTATTTCCCAGTCATCCATACCGCGCTTCTCCAGACGTTCCTCATCGGACTCATAACCATAGTGATCCTCGGGCATCTTGCCCCATTCTACTTTGGCTGGGCCTTTCGGATTCTGTTTTTCACTCTTTCCTGTCATGTCACACCTCGTTTCATCAGCTTTTTTACTCACCCGCCCGGCGCAAAGTGGGTGACATTAAACACGCCCGACCAGCCATCATCAGCCTTGGCAAATACGCGGAAGCGATATAAGCCCTTGGGCAGTGATTCATTGATATGCAGTTTTACATCCTGCCTGCCTGCAGTAACAAAGTGCACCGTATTCTTCTCCAGTTGATAAACGTCCGGATTCAGCCCTTCAATGCGGAAGGATACATTCGTCGGGTGATAGAGTTTGTGGGCCATATTAATGCGATAATCCAGTACCTTCGCACCTTGCCACGCCTCGCTACGATAGACCGAGAATTCATCCGACTGATAGCCGACGATACCGATCACAAATAAAATACCACCCAATACCGTTGCCATGGACGATGCTTTTGCCCGCGAAAAAAACGAGGCCACCGAACCTCTGTTCTCACCATGCCGGTTTTCCGCCCCCATGACAAAACTGAGCAGGCCGGGGCCGGCTAGTTTCTTACTCTTACTATGCAGTTCATCACAGGCCACCACGCATTCGCCACAGTTGACGCAGGAGTCAAACACCTCGGTTTGGCGCGGGTCAATATCGAGAAAACAGGAATCGACGCAATAATGGCAGGTTTCACAATGATCACTGCGTTGTTCGTCATAATGAATATGCAGTGTTTCCCGCGTTTTGAACGAATGCTGCCAAACCCGGTAAATACACATATATTTACACATCAAATGCCTGATCACTGCGATATCCAACAGGAACAGAGCCACACAGACCATATAAATCCAGTACAAACTGCCCGCCAGCTGAGGATCCTTCGTAAAAGTCACCAGCGACCAGATCGCCGAAGGCGGAAAAAAGTAGAGTAGCGGAATCAAGGCATACAACATGGATGGCAATAGCAGACCCAGCCCGAGCAACAGATAGTTCAGCATTGATTTCCGCCGCACTGCCACCTGCATTTTTTCGCCACTCATATTCATCATATCGGCCCGGCGACCGAGCAGTTTATAGGTCAGCATATTGGCATATTCTGACGCGGTATTTTGCGGACACATCCATCCGCAAAACACTGAACCGACCAGGGAATACATCATCACCAGCAAACTGGCGATAAACACCCAGAACCCCATAACAATAAAGATATCGGAGAACCATACCTGACGATCCAGCAGAACCACGCCGCCGGCTTCCATATCGAAGCGAAACAGGCCGGAGAGCGGAATCAGTATCAGAATCAGCAGCGTCAGATATTGCACCGTGCGACGAGCCGGATGCAGCGCGCCGGCACCCGCCACATGTTCCTGCTGGATCGGGATGTTTTTCAAGGCTTCATTGGCAGACATTGCCGAACTTTACCCCTGACCTGCGATTGAACACAAACAAAATCAGTATTTGGCCAGTGGACTGATCTGATGCAGGTGCTGTTTCAAGTCAGTGACCGCCTCTGTATTACCTGCCTGCTGCTCCAGGCTCATCAGCGCCCGCAGTGCACCCTCATGATCGGGGCGCAAGGACAGGATTCGTTGCAGGGCCTGGCGGCGTGATAAACCCTTTGGCAGCGCATGCGCCAGTGAATCAAACATGCGGTCAGCCAGCGCGAATGCCGGCCAGCGATCTTGCGCATTGGCACGATGAGCCAACCGCGCCATTTCAACCACGCGCCGTTCATCGCCGCTCAATTCTGACATCCATAACCGCACATTCAGACCGGATGCTACGCGGGCCCGCCGGAATGGTTCGATGTCCTGCGTCGGCACCTGCAAATCGCGCATGGCTGCTGCATCATCGGCGCGCCAGCCCAGCAACCAGCGCCACATAACCGCCACATCCGCGCCACCGTTATAACGCACGCGCGGCAATGAGAATTCAATCACCGGCAACCACTCATCCTGCAACGGCACATCAGTAGATGGAATTTGACCCCAGTAACGCCCGGCCCACGTCCATAAGCCTTCTCCACCTGTGCCATCGCGACGTTGGGAATCAGGCAGCGCCCTAAATCGAGCCAATAATTGCGGCATAGATATCTGACCATCCCGAACACCGATCAGCGCCATGCGATAGCCATCGATAAACACCGAAGCGTGCGGAAATACCCGTCGAAAAGTAGCCATCACCACTTCGATCGAGGCCACATCAAACTGGTTCAGAGCCAGCCACTGGGCATAGATGCCACCTGTATTCAGGCGTTGACGTACGCGCCGGAATTGCTGCAGCGACAACAGGTTAGCGCGCCCGACCATATCCGGATGAAACAGATCGCCAACAATAACATCATAATGGTGTTGATCGCTGCGCAAAAAACGCCGTGCATCATCATGTAAAATCCGGACATGGTGGCTGATATCGCCATTGACCGGCGCAAATGCCCCGCTGGCCGCAGCAATCGCTCCGGCAGAAAGCTCCACCGCCGTGCGCTGCAATCCCTTCACCCATAGTGATCCCGATGCAGTAATGCCCGTACCCAAACCCAGAAACAGCACCGAATGCGGATTCGGATGCAATAGCAGTGGCAGCCGTGCCTGATTGCGTTGCACCGTGACTGCGGTCGGATCGCTGGATGCATCCATGCGCTGCAAATCAGACAGCAGCACCAACTGCCCGCGCATCAATCCCTGTTGCCGCTCCACCACATGTGTCAGCGATACCGCATCTTCAAATACAGACTGATCCACGCCATCCGCCAGGGCCGGCAATAAAGCAGCAACCGGCGGCAAAGCACGTACCGGAAACATCAGTAATAGTAAAACAGGCACGGCCAGCCAGATACGTTTATCTGTCACCCAGCGCATACCACATATCAATAATAGTAATGCTGCCACGCATAACGATAACGCACTGCCCAGCTTCGGCATTAATACAAATCCTGTCAGCAGTGCACCCGATGCTGCGCCGATGCTGTTGACGCCATACCACCAACCGCCGCCACCAGCCATGTCACGATGAAAATGCCGCGCCAATAAGGGTAGCCATGCACCCAGTAGTAAGGTAACCGGCAAGGTACACAGGGCGACGACTCCCCCCTCTGCAAACATCGCCATCGTAAGTGAGGAAAAATCGGCAGCCGCAGCCCAGCGACTGATATCATCGACGACATACAAACCGGCCACGGCAATCAAGGCAGCCAGTGCGGGCAACAGATTCAGCCAAAACTGTGTTTGCAAACGCCTCGCCAGCAAACTGCCTAAACCAATCCCGGCCAGATAAACCAGCAGCAGCACGGCCAGAATATATTCGGTGCGCAACAGCACCATGCCATATAAACGCGTCCACACCACTTCCAGCATCAATGCTGCCGCGCCAATTCCGGCATAGGCCAGCAAATCCATGTATGGCGGTCGTTGAACCGGTGTATTCTTATCGTCCATAGGCGGGGCCGCATCGGGCATCGCCCGTGATAGCAGCCAGCCGAAACATGCCAGCAATACACCCAGCGCGGCTACACTCCATAATGCTGTTCGCCAGCCCAATAGCGGCAGCATGAACAAGGGTAACACAGCACCGATAGCACCGCCCAACGCGTTGATTCCATACATTGAGGCCAGAGATACGCGCACAGCAGTAGCCGCCCGCAAGGCCAACGGAAACGCCATACCCATCGCCAGCGCAGCAGGAAACAGCATGATCAACACCGCGCCGCCCTGCAGTGATTGCCAGCCGGATAACGGCATCTGCGCACCCATGGCAACCAGAGCGGCATCCAATGACGGCATCAGCAACGGCAGTGTCAGCGCATACATGGCGATGCCACCTTCCAGCAATGCGAGCAGAGCCAGTGCATGACGTGCAGTCATGCGCAGTCCGCGCGCAGTAAGCATAAAACTGCCCACACCGAGACCGGCCATAAACGCAGTCACAGTAAACACCACGCCGAAAATACTGATACCGAACATCAACGAGAGCATGCGCGTCCACAGCACTTCGTAAGCCAGCGCCGTCACCCCGGTTGCGCCATATAAACACAACAACGCCAATGCCATTGCGCGTTTATTCATCAGTATGTCCGTTTAATAAATAGAAAAACATCTCACCGCAGAGTACACAGAGTTCCACAGAGTAAAAACAATATTTCAAGCCTATAGAATCCAGCAAGTAACTGAATCAGCTTGCACTTGTTTTGCTCAAGAGCGACGCAAGTCGCGTTACAACTACCCAACGATTGAATAATAAAATGGTAAAATCTTCCATTTTGTTATTCAAGAGCAAGGCAGAAACGCACAGTCTAGAGCTGTAGGTGAGCATTTCTAACGCAGCTATTGGGCAAAACAAGGGTGAGATGAACAGTTACGACTACCAGGGCCAGAACCAGGCGATAGCTGTGGCGGAATGGACTACCGCCAGTGTCAAGCTCAGGCCGGCGAAAATCATATGCGGCAGAAACACATCTTTACCGTATGCGACCATGGCAATACCCAGCGTACCGGTAATCAATAATAAGACCAGTAATGAGATACCCATTAAAAACAGAATCTGATGTTTGCGCTCGGTTCCGATTTTACGCTGTGGGCTGACTTCGTCATCTCCGGCAAACTGTTGCATGACAGCTTCTGCCGATTGGGAAGACACTGACTGCGATGCTGCGGTTTCTGCTGGCGCAGCGCCAACCGGCACAGGCAATACCAGCATCCAAAAAGCCATCAGTGGAAGTAACAGCCTAGTCATGCTTATCACCCTCTTTTTCAGATGATTCTTCATTTTCATCATCACGTTTCAATGCATGTCGCCAATGAATAATAGCCGACAGAATCATCGGAGAAAACACCAGAAAGAACAGGAAGATGAAAATAAACCACGGCGTATCAATGGTGACATGTAGAAAGCGATAACTATCCACGGCCCAAGCATTGCCGCCCGCCACCAGCAGCGCCGCCATCAACTGCATGAACCGCCAAATCAACATCATCTTATTTCTCCTTCACCGCTTCAATATCCATGGCACAACGAAAACCGAAAAAGTCGGATGCATAATTAGGTAAGGAATAATTGCGATTATAGCTGGTGGTCGAAAAGGGATCACTCTTCCATGAACCGCCACGCATGACCCGGTAAATCAATCGTTCCTGTTCATCAGAGCCGCGATGATAGTCGGGATCGCTGGCTTTGGGTTTAAAAATTTCTTTATCGCCGATTGCACCCGGATATGGACTCAAACGATCCGCTACCCATTGCTGCACATTTCCGGCCATATCCATCACGCCATACGGGCTGGCGCCCTGCGGATACTGGTTGACCGGCGTAGTATGACCCACCTTATAATAGGTATTGAGGTTAACTGGATTCATGGCATTACCCCATGGCCAGCGTCTGGCATCCGCGCCGCGAGCAGCTTTCTCCCACTCGGCTTCGGATGGCAGGCGTTTACCCACCCAGCTGCAATAATCACGGGCATTATACCACGAAATCATGGTCACCGGATGCATATTTAAGCCTTGTGGAATCTTGCCGTCTACCCAGCTCAATGGAGGTCGATAGTGATTGGCCGCCACAAAACGCGCATATTCAGCCTGAGTAACCAGATATTTATCTATTTTATAAGCAGGCACAGCCACTTTATGCGCCGGTCTGTTCTGTTCACCGGTATGCGGATCATCGCTACCCATGGTAAATATGCCAGCCGGAATGGTGATCATCCAGGCCAGATCACGCCATTGTTCCGCCGATAATAATGCTGCCGCCTCGCCCTCGGTATAGCTAGCTGTATCACCGCCAGCCTTTTCATGTTGTTTCTGCAAATGGATCTCTTCACCGGCCGCACGCACATGTTGCGACATGTCCGCCACATCGTAGGAAGATTTAGCTTGCATTTCCTTCATGCGCATGGAGCCAAGCTTCATCACATGTAATGAACCGCCGACCATGGCCAGTGTAATACAAGTAACCAGTGTCGCCATCAGCAACCCTTTGCGACGACGCATATCCCGTGCAGAAACTGCCGGTCGTTTTATACTTTTTGTATGGGAGTGAGGATGCTTCATCTATCGCTGGATTCAGGAATCCCTTTCCTCAGGCAGACGCTCGGAATCAGATTTTTTTGCATATTTGGATGTCCATCCAGTACGGCGGCGCATAAATAATTCTCCAATAAAGCCGCCGACAGCACAGAATTCCATCTGCAAAATAATAAACATCGTCATCATGCCCTTCGGTAACAAATGCATACCCGCCGGTTCTGGCATATGCATACTCTGGTAATAACTGATTACCAGCACCGCCAATGGCGGAAAATGAGCCAGATATTTACCGCCAAAGCCATAAATCATACCAATCACTACGCCAGCCCCGACAGGCAGAACACTCATGGCCAATATCCATGCCCCGTTAAAGCTGTTGATCCCTGAAAACCACTCCAGGTGCACATCCAGCACATCAAAACCGGTTTGCATGATTAAGCCGCCAACTGCAAATGCCAGAATAGCCCGTTGCCATGCCGGCGCCCATTGCGGTTGGACGATATCCATTGCTGCATTCAGATCATGCTCCGTGTGACTTGTATGCTGTTGTTGCATTTATTTCCCCGTCAGTTTTTTCTGTTCAGCCTTGCGCGTGCCATCGAGAAACCAGCCTCTTACCTTCAGACTGGAAAAATAGGCCGCCAATAGACGCCTGTCCTGCTCGGGCAGTTTGGCATAGGATGGCATTTTAAATTCTGGTTTTAAGCGGGTAGGCAGCATCGATTGCGGATCATCACTAGAAAAATACCGATATAGCCACTCTTCCGTACGCAAGGAACCTATACCATCCAGGCTCGGGGCAGGAACCGTCTCGTAGAGGTTTTTGATAGCCCATATTTTATGGCAGTTACGACACTGTAATTTTTTGTACAATTGCCCACCGGATCGAGCCAGAGCACCAGTGGCAGTGGTATAATAGGGCAATCCCTGCTTACTCGTATCGGGCCCGGACGGATATACAATAGATTGCACTACGCCAACTACAAACACGCCAACCAATAGCAGGATGGCCGTGTTGATCACGGTCAGCCATGAGATTTTTTTTAGCATGAGCTAGTTTTGTTCCCGGGCCTCAGCTTCTCGTTGCGCCAGCACTTCTCTGCGACGAGCTTCCTGCCGTTTATTCACCTGCTGGGACTTTGTAAATTCTTCAGGATCCATCTTGTCTTTGTCGTTCTTATCAAAGACCAGATATTTAATATCTTCATCAAATTGTTCGTTATTGGCAGCCCAGCGTATACCAAAAACCACGCCGATCAAAATAGCTGCGCCACTGATTAACCATATATAAATAGTCCAGCCATCCTGTAGTTCAATTCCCATCGTGGAAACCTCCAGATTTACTTGCAACAATGTAGCAGATGGACAATGAATGCATAGTTATATTATCATGAAAGCAACCACGTCTGCAACTGGCGGGCATTGTCCATTCAGAACAGGTAGCCGTCAAGCAATTGGGCTGCGGCAAAAGCAATGGCGACAAATACGCCGACCACAATCATACTCAGCAGCACCTTTTCTCCCGTTTTAATCGAAGCGCCTTTACTGCCCTTCCAGAATGCACCCACAATAAACAGAAATACCAGTATTGAAACCATTAGAAACACAAAAATACCGACGCTGTAGTTATGGCTTCGCATACTCTCAATGCCCAGGTCAAACGTCTGACCGGCATTCTCCACGGCATCCGCCAGTCTTATTGACATAAACAATGACAGGAAAACAGTCATTCTCATTAGTGCATTCATAAATACTCCATTTAAATATCAGCAAGTCATAGAAAAAGCGTCGCCCAATGGGCGACGCTTTATGCTATCACAAGCTGAGTAAATTATATGCTATCTCAGAATGAGTTATCACGCGGATCAGGCGTACCCTTTTTATGATGGTCTATAAAAAAAGCGTAAAATACCGGCGCCACAAGGGCGAGGGTTATAACCAAAAGGCCCGCGAATTGCGTATTATCCATATTTATCATTATCTATCTCCTTAATGTGCAATTGTGTGGTCTGGGCGCCATGTAAAATGGGGCAGACGTTTCACAGTAATAATAACACCAGCGCAGAAAACGATAAACCACCAGACCGCAATGGTATAACCTTTATCCCACCATGGCTGAACTCTTTTAACAGTGCCATCAGGCTGAATATTAAAGAAATTAGCCAATACCACGTGCTGACCAATCACCGAATATTCTTTCAGATCAACACCCGCTTTTTGTAATTCTACAATTTGCGGCGCAATCACACGCAACTGATCAAGATCGATCGGATGCTGTGCACGCTGAAAGGTGTACGGGGAATCAAAGTGAGCTAATGATTCTTCAATCATCGCCATCGCCCTCTTTTTGGCTTCATTATGCGTGATGGTTTTATCATTCATCACTTTCTGCACCATAGTCGAGTTCATCAGCGATACATAGTCTGCATAGATAGCAGCATTTGGTCGCTGACCATAGAGCGGAAATGTCAGACTCATGGCTGTTAAAAACGTCAGTATCAGCAAGCCGACCACCGGACGCGGTAGCGGATTATTATTTTCTGCAATACCGCCCAGGTTCTCGTGTTCCCATACATATTGGGCTTCTTTATTTTGATCCTCTGACGCTAACGAATGCAGAGGTCTTGAAAATGTCCATGCCATAGTTAGTTCCTCCCTTATTTCAAATTGAGCACGAAGTCAATCAACATACGCGCTTCACTACCGGATGCAGGAATCGGAACTTCCGGTGGGTAAATACTTTCACCTTTGGCATATGCCATGAATTTCTTATCCCATGCTTTCAGATCAATCGGATTGCCTTCCTTATCCTTGTCACCCCACAGATAGTCATAACGTGGCATGATGGAATGCGGCTGCACCAGACGAGGATTGAAAAAATGCATCGTCAACCATTCGCGTGATGAGTTACGTGAACCCACATGCAACAGATCAGGCGCTTTACGGTCGGAACCGAAGGTCGTTGGAGACTCGCCATTAAAGTCACCCGTCATAGGCGGACGACCAAATGTCTGCCAATCCTGAGTCTCCTCAGGCAGCAGGGTATGACACCACCAGCATCCTTCACGGATAAACATGGTTTTGCCTGAACCGGCCAGGAACTGCTGATCGGCAGCCTTCAATACTGCATCAACTGTCCAGCCACGTGTAGCCGTTGCATATTCGATATATGGTGTGTCATCATCAGCAACCTGAACCAGGAAAACACCACCCTTTTCTTCTGTCGCTTCATGAATACGACCCGTACTGGCAGATGCTTTCTCTACCTTATCGCCCAGAATCCAGTTATGCGTCAAGCCATCCGGAAAATGAGTTCCCGGCTTAAAGACATAGGCATCGGTTTCATCTATTTTTGCACCAGTCCTTGGATCTTTGGTTAATGTCACCTTGATTGGTTTATCCTTTCCCTGCAAGAACGGATCATAATAATTGAACCCACTCTCCCAACCGTAGGTTAGTTGTTTTTCTAGTGCAAGCTGAGTTGATGATACGCCCGAGATATCCAAACCCGGTAAAAAGATGGTTACAAACATCGAAACGCTCAAGCAAACACCGAACATCATGCTCCCAATTTTATATTCTCTAAATGCCACGGATATTCCTCCCTTTTTCTAATATTATAAGTTCGAGCCGGCCCGAGGGCCGGCCCTTATGCTTTATCGTGTGTAAGCGACTTCAACAGGCTGACGGCCAACAGGAACAATAGATCCTGCACGGGCTGTCATAACCATATTGTACAACCAGATGATGTTACCGAAGAACACCATGGTACCACCCAGCCAGCGTACGATCATGTATGGATGCTCTGCAATGACCACGTCCACATACGGCACTTCATAGATCTTGGCAGCGCCCTGAATCAATCCGGCAATCGTCATGGACGTCCAGTACAGGGAGAAACCGATCAACAGCATCCAGAAGTGGAAGTTAGCCAGCGATGCAGAGTACAGCTTGCGACGCAGCAGCACCTGGATGCCGTAGTACACGCCCGCAGCCTCGGCGAAGGTCGAGAAGCCAAGCAGCGCCAGATGGGCATGCGCCACAATCCAGCCTGTTCCGTGGATATACCAGTTAATAGCACGTGTCTGCTGGAAACCGCCCTGCATATTCAGCGGGATGGCCAGCAATACGCCGGTAATGGTAAATTTGATCTCGATATTGGAGACAAACATCGACCACTTGCCCTGCATGGTAAGCAGAATATTACAAACATATGCAACCGCCGGCACCAGAATCAGCACGCCTTCGACCGATGCAAATGACTTCAGCCATTCCGGCAGTGGAGAACTCATCAGGTGATGGGCAGCCGGGGTGGAATAGAACACCACGATAGACCAGAAGTGAAGATGACCCACACGATGCGAATACAACGGATTACCGGTGATTTTCGGCACAATGTAGTAGGTGATAGCAGCAGCCACAGGCGTGATCAGCAGGCCCAGGATATTATGAGCGAACCACCAGGTCATATAGGCTTCGTTCAGACCGGTCAGGTGGAAAAATTCCGGCAGGTTACCGACCAGGAACACAATGGCAGTCATAAACACACAAGCGGCGAAGAACCAGTTGGTGGTATAAATACCCTGCGTACGGCGATTGAGAATTGTCATCCATACATTCACGCCCCATGGTATGACCATCACAAAGGCGATATACAGATCAACCGGCCAGATGTGATCGGAATATTCACGACCGGATGTAAGACCAGACCATAGCAGCGCCAGCGCCAGGCACAGACCGATATTATACAGCAGGCAGTTCCACACACCGAGTTTCTCGGACCACAGTTTCGTATTACCGAGCGTTGGTGTGATATACATCATGGATGCGGCAAACGCCATCGCAATCCAGCCGAAGATTACGGCATGTACATGTACCTGACGCATATGCCCGAACTGCAAGGCATATATGCCATGATACCAGTCCGGAAATGCCAGCTTGGCCGCATTAAACGAACCAAGGCCGGTTCCGATAATGAACCAGCATATGGCCGACACAGCAAAGAACAATCCTGCTGATCCTTGAGGAATGTCATCCTCTTTTGCAAATAAATATTTCAGCATCTTTTAAAGACCCCCTATTATTATATATACGATTATTCGTGCGAATCTTCATCATGCTGACCCGGCATCAACAGATACCAGGCAAACCACATGCTTGAAAACGCGAGTGTAACACCAAGAATGGACGCAATTGTACCCATTTTCTATTCCTCCTGTAACCCTTCAATTAGCGCGTGCTGTTTCAATGCATAACCAAGGATCAGCACAAAGGCAATCCCAAAGGTAAACATAATCCAGTCCGCCGTACCCTGAAATGTCCGGGGATCATACGGATCCATCCACCACAAACCCGCTTCGCCAAACGGGGCACGACCCACGGCAAGCAGAAACGCGGCAGTGAACACTGAGCCATTTCCCATGCCCGTTGTAAAACCGGCCACTATAATTAACCATACACTTTTCATTCAGCCCTCCTCTAGACAATATGAATTCATCATGAATTCCCTTTAATCAAACGGAACCTATCTCTGCCAGTAAGCATGTCAAGGATATTCATTCGCGACAAAACAAATGACAGAGTTCAGTTGTTTATCACCAAAAAAAAAGGGTCGCACACAACAACAATCGCATGAGACCCTTAGCCGGCAATCAACCGGTTCGCTTCATTATTTAAAGTTCACACCACGAATTAATTCTTTTTCACAACACAGCCTGCGAATATGCCCGACCAGCTCACGCAGTTCCTCCTCGGTGAATGTATCGCCCCATGACGGCATCTTCACCGATTTATTGATCGCCGGGCCGCCGAATTTAATCACCTTATAAATCTCGGAATTGGTGCGCTTCATCATATAATCATGGTCACTATGATCGCGCGGCAGAATATTCATAGCAGGCACATTGACGCCGTCACCCTTGCCGTGCATGCCATGGCACTGCATACAGTAGGTTTTATAGTTCAGGTACGCCTCTTCCGCATGCGTTGCCGGTGATGCGACAAACATCAACAAGGCAACAGCAAACATCCATTTAATGACTGGCATTGTAATCCTCCTTGGACAACAGAATCAGATAATTGACGATTTTTTGCAGATCTGCGGGCTTCACATGCAGATTCGGCATCCAGATTTTAGGATCCCAGTTTTTCGGTCGCCTGATATAACTCAGCATAAACTCAGGCTGCAATCGCTTACCTGCCGTATACAACTCCGAACCGGTATAGCCGCCATAACCCGGTTCAATCTGATGACAGGACTCGCAACCATACACTTTATCAATCAACAGCTCGCCCTGATCCAGCGTTACTTTTTTGCTTGCATCAAAATGCTCTGATGCCGTCAAATCATAATGCTGCGTCAACCCCATCAACACATCCGCAACAGCTTCCGCTTCAGGCTGGCTGAGTTCTTCATGCTGCAGCGGCTTGAGATATTTACCCCACAGCACATCATATTTTCGACCCTTTTTGGTTTTTTTCAGATGGGTCGGCGTGGAGTTGATGGCGCGCAAATAATTCACCCCGGCCGGGCGTACCCGCACCGGTTTCTGCATCCATGCAACCAGCCATTCACGACGATATTTATCGCCGGCATAAAACAAATCCGGCGCATCACGCTTCCATAACTGCCGAATCGTCTGTGGCGCAGGCCCTTTTAGATCATGACAGTATGCGCAACGCTCATTGAGTATCTTGACGCCATCTTCCCCTGCGCTGGCCAGCGCAGGGGAAACCATGACGATCAGGAATGATAACAGCAGCAGTCGTTTCATTATCTATCTCCCATTCCTAATCTCTTAATTGTGGCGATGGCCACGTTTTTTGGTGAGCTTCTTACCCTTGAAGAAAGGCTGATCGAAGATGCCATAGCCCTTCTTGATCGACTCAGCATAAAAGAAATCCGGCTCATATTTCACGCCAGTCCATGGGTACCACTTATCTTTCGGTGAATCCGCATATTCAATCACCGTCACCGCACCGCCGGGGAACTTGCCATTATTGGTAGATTGATAATCGATATGATCATGGAAGATAAAGCGACCGGAATTATCCATATTGATAAACACATCGTTATGCGAGCCCGGGATAATCAACTGCGTATCGACATAATACGGATTCTTGATTGGCAAACCATCCTTGAACGCAACCAGCATATCATGACCATGGGAATGCATCGCATGCATCGTATTGCCTGCGCCGATAAAGCGAACGCGCACAAAATCGCCATGCTTCACGCGCAACGGCATGTCCAGCGGGAATGATTTGCCGTTGATGGAGAAGTAGTCGCGCATGTCACGCGGGCCTGTGCCATATTTATCAGCGTTATCAGATTCCCAACTACTCAACATCATAATCACATCTTTGGTTACCTTTTTTTCCAGTGCAGTCGGCTTGTCCGGATCGACAATAATCGGGCCCCACATACCGCGAATGCCGGTATGCTCATTTGCGTTCACATGGCAGTGATACCACATCGTACCCGGCTTTTCAGCCACCCAATGATAGGTATAGGTCGTTCCGGGCTGGATTCCCTTGGCCTGGGTGATACCCGGCACGCCGTCATTCTTCCAGTTATTGTGCTGATAAAAACCATGCCAGTGAATGGTATGAGCTAGCGATGTGTTATTGGTCACATGGACGGTGACATCGTCGCCCTGATGCACATGCAACAACGGGCCCGGCACCTGACCATCAAAACCGAACACCTTATATTTCAGATCAGGTGCAACCTGAACCTCTATTTCCTCAATCGTCATATTAAATTCACGCTTGGCTGCATTCGCCGGCATGGCTGTAACCAGCCAGACAAACGTAAGCGCCAATAATGAAAAAAACTTACTGTACTTATTCATGAATAACTCCTCCTCCATGCTTCCTGCAATATTAAGGAAACTGGCGCTTCACGAAGTTGTGTGGGTAAACTCTAGGAATCAGCTATATTTGGTTAATGAGAGACAAGCATTTATACCAACAGATACTTGGCATTGATGATCCTTGGCAGGTCTTTGATGTCGAATTGAATTCATCAGAGCAAGAAGTACGGGTTTACATTCAGCAAAAAATAGGGACTCGCTTAGCCTGCCCACAGTGCAGTAAAACTTGTTCTTGCTATGACCATCGCCGCAAAGAGTGGCGCCATCTGGACACATGCCAGTTCAAAACAATATTGGTAGCGGACATTCCACGCGTGAAGTGTTCTGAGCATGGCGTACATCAAGTAGGTGTGCCATGGGCAGAGCCGGGATCTGGCTTCACGGCTCTGTTTGAAGGGCTGGTTATCGACTGGCTCAAGGAGGCCAATATTAAAGCTGTAGCCGAACTTATGGGGCTGGGCTGGAGCGCCGTTGACGGTATCATGCAACGAGCTGTCAAACGTGGTCTGGCCAGACGCGATGATACGGTGATGTTCAAACATATTGGCGTGGATGAGGTGTCATTCCAGAAGAGGCATGAATACATCACTGTCGTTAGCGACCATGAACACAATCGCGTCCTGTATCTGGCTGATGATCGTAAAACAACAAGTCTGGATGGCTTTTATAAATCGATAAACGACAAGCAAAAATCAGCCGTTGCTTCGGTATCGATGGATATGTGGCCTGCGTTTATCAATGCGACAAAGAAGCACGTTCCTGATGCCGATAAAAAGATTGCCTTTGACCGTTTTCATGTTGCCAAAATGTTCAATGACTGCGTCGACCAGGTCCGCAGGGCTGAAAATAAGGCGCTGCTTGCCGATGGGAATCACTGCATGGCAAGAAGTCGATATAACTGGCTACGGCACCTGGGCGATGTATCTCGCAAGCATTGGCCGGACTTCAAGGCATTGCGAGTCGTCGCCATCAAAACCGCACGCGCATGGGCCATCAAAGAGCATGCTTCTACGCTTTGGAATTACATCAGTCGAACCTGGGCAGAAAAAGGCTGGAAGAAGTTACTGGGCTGGATGTCCCGCAGTCGTTTGCCCGCCATGGTCAAGTTGGCCAGTACCATTCGCAAACATCTTTGGGGAATTATTAACGCCATTGTGCTGGATGCCAGTAACGGAAAATCAGAGAGCATGAATAGTAGAATTCAGAAGGTGAAATCGCGCAGCCACGGCTTTCGAAATAGAGAACGGTTTCGCAATGCAATCTACTTTCACTTGGGTGCTCTGGATCTATATCCGGCTACTAGTCAGACCGGTTTGGCTTGCGCTGCCCACACAACTTCGTGAAGCGCCAGGAAACTTAATGTGGTTGCAAAGCTTAGTGGCCTTCATTAAAGATGTAAAGGAGATGTATGATAGTTAAGCTTGCTTGCGAAAGGTGTTGAATGGCATAGCAAATCAGCTGCCAAGCCTTGCCATGGATGATGGAGGCACCCATCATACGGGCATGAAAGAGTTATTGGTATATGGTGTCAGCGGGATCGCTTCACTATTTATTTTCGGTTATTGCGTACATATCTTTGTTGGCGGCATGGTCAGCGAACAGACCGAATTACTGCTCATTATTGTTGTCGTAGTTATCAGCGCAGCTGTCACCGGCTGGCTCATTTGGGACGCGCTCAAACGCACGCGTTAAAAAGAACGGCTTATTTGTAGCGTTCCAGCGCTTTTTCGATGGCTTTGAATGTGTCGTCATCAAACTGCTTGCGATGAAAGACATGCTGGCATTTGGCACCCTGATTATCTATTCCGGTCAAACCAAATGATTTGCCGGCATGGTCGGAAAAGAAACGAATATCCTTCACCAACGCTGTGACCGTACCATTTTTCAACTTCAGACGGATACGTTCCTTATTGATATCCAGTGACACCGGTGCTTTCGGGTGAATCAATAACCGACGCATCACACGGCCACCACCTACCATCAGAAAGAAAAAGCCCAGAAACATCAACCCGTAGCCGATTGCAACCTGATCGTCCCCGCCATACCAGAGCTTCACACCCCAGAGCAGTAAGAAACCGACCGTCGGCACATATAACACCAGATCCCATAAAACACCGGCTTTGTCGGGTTGTAATTCACATTGCACTTCCTGCCAGTTTCTAGCCATTATTTATCCTTGCCCGCAGTGGATGCCCCCGCAGTGGATGCCCCCGCAGCGGATTTTCCTGTAGTGGATGTCAGATCAGCCAGCACCGGATCAATTTCCTGATAGAGCATCCGCCCCGGATACACCTCTTTCACGACACCTTTGGTATTAATAACAAATGTCCACGGCTCGCCGCGCACCTGAAAGGCGTCATAGGCTTCCGGATTATAATACTGATCCATATGCAGAAAGAGCACTTTATGCTCATATTTATTCAGCATATCCTTCAACATCTGCAACTGTTGATCGCACTGGGTGCAGTGGCCGGGCGTGGCGAATTCCAGCACAATCGGCTTATGCTGTTTGAGCGCAGCATCGAAGGACAGCTTGTACATACGCGGATCCGGGTAGCGATAGCTGGTGATTTTGGACATGTCGCCGCCGACATCGGCCAGGGTTTTGGTCTTCACCACCGGGGCAGGCTTACCAGCCAAAAATACACCGCCGCCGCCAACACTGCCAAAATCCATATCACCGCAAGCGGCAAGTGTTGCCAGCAGCGCAATAAGCGCCAGCCGTTTGATCACCTGTTTTTCCGCCAGCCAGCGCAGGTGCGAAATATATTATAGGCCCAGATGCAGTTGGCGAGCAGTACTATCGATCCGAAAATCCCCATCACTGCCAGCCACGGACGTACCAGTTGTTCCACTTCAGACGGCAACATCGTCTGGCTTGCTATGCCACCGACCACACCTGCAGTCGTAAAGAACACAACCATGCCGATCAGGCCGAAGTTATGCGTCCAGAAATGTACTTTGACGAGCTTCAAACTATAAATCGGACGTTTGGCCAACCGCGGCACGACATAATACACGGCTGCAAAAATCGCCATCTCCACCCAGCCCAGCAGATTGATATGGGTGTGCGCACGCACGATCAGCTTGCCGAACATGCGATGATCCACAAAGTGGCGGAAATCCTGGATACCGCCCATCAGCGCCCCCCATGAAAAACCGATAATACTGTAGATTATACAGGCGAATATGAACCACAGGGTATATTTGACATACTCTTCATCTTCCCACGGCTGAAGGGGTGCTTTTGTTGTCACTTCGATGCTCCTGCGTTTGCCGGACTGGCCGGCTGTTGTTTGTCTCTAATATCAGGGTATTTTTTCTGCCACTCTTTGGGCGCCCAGGTTTTGGCCATACTGTCAATAAAGGGCGAATCCCCTTTGGGCGGCACGGGTGATGAGGAAGATCCCTGGTCGGATTTCAATTCCGACAGAAACACCGCAATAGCATGCAGTTCCTCTTTCGGCAGTTTGGCGACATAGGCGGCCGAGCGCTGGCCGGGGCGGTGATCCATCGTTTCGCTACCGTAATTGGTCACCGGATCCTTCAGAAAGGCATACAACCATGCCGCTGTACGACGCGAGCCGATACCATCAAGATCGGCGGTTCGGCCCATATTGGTACCCTCCAGCAAGGCGCGATGGCAGGTCGTACAACCATGCACGCGAAACAGTTGTGAACCTTTCTTGCCTTCTACCGAAAAGTTATCATGCGTTTTGACTTCAAACAGCGGCTTATCGGACTTGGCAATCACAAACTGCATAATGATGAAGGCGATAACAGCGAAGACAACAAATACGCCGGCTACGGTGAATAATATTTTCTCGCCGGGCTTGAGTGATTGGGAGTTAGTAGACATGGCGCGACATTATTCCGCCTCATGCCCACTTTGCAAGCAGAAGCGTCCACCGGCGATGGTGCATAAAAAAAAGCCGACGAGGTTTCCCTGCCGGCTTTTTTATATTACGTATTATAACAACTTAATATTTCAGCACCTATTTAAGTATATTGGCCATCATCGTCTTGGACAAAGTGGCACTGGTTAAACGCCAGGTAACAATACTTTTATCCTTGGCAATCACGAATTTCACCCAAATATTCTTGTCCGCATTATTCACCAGTTTATAGTTTAAATGCGAATACGCCATGGACTCAAGACTCATCGTACAGGCGCTGTCATCATATCCTGACTTGGCCCCTGCCGGCGTACAAATACCGCTGCGTTTGACCAAATCGACAAAGGTATCGGCATTCACATCAATTTTGGGTGCATCATTGGCAATAAATGTTGAATTGGCATATTTGCTATGCCGAACAATCTTGACCGGTGCCAGATTCTCAGGCATCTGAGTCCTGACCGCCCCCTGCAACTGATGAAAGTTAATGCCAGCTTCCAGTTCTGCTTTGTCATTATGTTCAATACCGGAACTGAGGTGCCCAAATGCAAAATAGAGCCCCCCGTAACTGACTGTTACCAGCAACACGGCACAAGTAATATAGAATAGCACCATCCTCAATCCATTATTCTGATCCTGACCGGGTTTGTTTTTCGCTATGAATCTCCTCCTTGGCTATAATCAATTTGAATGACCAAACCATACTATGGTTTACATCTTATGAAAAGGAGTAACACATCCCATCGCTTGCCAAGTGCCAGTCTCCTCCTATCATCACCAGCCATCGGAGGTAATATGAAACTTTTTTTTGTCAGGCTATTGCTGTTGCCCCTGTTGCTTGCCATGTTGGCAGGTTGCTTTTCTGAAGCGGATCAGGGTGAAGATGCGAACCGGATTATTAGCACCGTTCACAAAGGATTCCAGACCGGCAACTGGCAGGATGTGATGCCGCTGTATAACGATCAGTTCCTGCGCATTCATGAGCTGAAGGCATGGCAAAAACAGATAACGACACTGACCAAGCCGCTGGGCGCATTGGAGCATGTCAAGCGCACTTTTAAACACTATGACCCGCGTCTTGGCGGCGTGTTTTACACCTATGGTTTTCTGTTACACTTCAAGCATGGCAGCTTGACTGAAACCCTGACTATATTTAAGGACGCAGATCAAAAAAACATGACGATCTCCGGCCATGATCTCAAACTCAGGAAACGCCAGTCATGATGATCGCAAACAAATATATCCGCATACTGGCTTTCACCCTGCTATGCTCGCTGACTTCCTGCATGACAACGGACAACCCGGTCCCTGCCGATAAAATCTCTCAGCTGGCAGGTATTTGGCAGCAGGATGGTGGCAAAACCACCATTCACTTTTATGCCGATGAAACGATTAAATTGACCATGCCGGATGAGCATCCGCCGATTCGTCTGTTATCGCAAATGGAAGTCATCAAGGATGATCAGATTGGCTTTGGCGTAGGTGACCGCTGGAACGGGCCTGTGCATGTCGAAATAAACAAAGATGGTCAATCCCTACAGCTGATTTTCCCTGCTGAACCAATCCGTACCATGGATTTTCACAGACAACCCCAATGAAATTGCTGAAAGTACATCTGTAGCATTCATTTCCCCGGAAAGTCAGCAACCCACTGAATGGCGACGCAAGTCGCATTGCGAAAACCAAGGAATGGAGTAATTATTCAGCACCTGTCATCAAAGTGGAGTAACTGTTCAGATTGTCTGCATTTTGGTCGCTGCCAAGGAAAAAGCGCGCAGCATACTCCATGTATGTGAGCACTTTTGACGCCAGCAGCGGGCAAAAGGGGGGTGAGCTTAATAGTTACGCAGTTTTCAGGAATGATTGGTGCAAACTAAAGAGCTGAGCCCCGAGATTGCTTATCCAACCCTGTTCAGCTGTCCAACATGCTGCTCATATTCAACATATACCAGTACAACAGGTCGATCTGCCGTACCGTTAACTCGAACAATCTCCCCTCTCAGAAGCCCCGAATCTAACCATTCTCCAAATTGATTGTTCAATCCATGCATCACATAACCAAGCTTACATCCATCTGCACTAACGGCCGTAACGGCCTTGGGGTCATGTGGATTATCAGGTTCTGCAACAAAGCGAACTTCTTCACCAATTTCACAACCATTCTCATGATAACGATGGCCTGCAATTTCGACAATAAATTCTACGGCCTCCATGCCCGGAAACACTGGCATAAACCTAAATCCATCACGTGGAAGTGATGCCCCGGTATATCCCAAAAGAGAAAAATCAGAGATGGATGCCTTTAAATTGCTGGCAATGTGCCAATAAGCGAGAAACTTGTCGAAATCTTCCCTGCTTCGCGCAGGCAACCGGGACATGAAGCTTTCCATAACACCAAGGCGATACTCCTCATCAAAATGCTTAAAAGCTAAATACCCCTTGAACCCATGCTCCTTAGCTTCTTCAAGATCCGGACCGGGAAGGTATCGAAAACAAAAACTATCACCCGCATGGGATACTTCACCGACAATATAGCGGTTTCGGGTAACAGGCTCCTGCCATGAAAGCAGAAGGCTTGTTGGTTCAACAATGTGACTAAGCTTTCTCATTTTGCTCAAGAATCTCCAAAAGCATGTCTCTACGACTGCAAACCATCTTGCAAATAAACGCTGCTCTCTTTTTGCTCAACGGTACAGGGGTATCAAATTCACAAAGTGATGATATCACTTCAATGATATCCTTATCGCGAAAGGTAACACATGCATGAACGTCAGGTAATATCTCTGGAAAACTATTGAGCAGTCGAGGCACAAGCTCAAGCATCGGAGCACCTTTAGTATCATCAGGATGAAACCGGATATGATGGCGCGCGCCGGAACTCGTGGCATGACGTTGAAACCAGCTCTGATCCGCAAGAATACCATCCAATTTTTCTTCCAACCGCTCATGCCCAAGGCTGGTACCATTGTCAAACGCAGGAGCGGGAAACAACGTCCTCACCGCATAATCATCATCCGAGGCAAGCGTTTTCCAGAGAAGCCCCCAATTGCTATGGTGCCGGTCGGTGTTGGCTATCAACGTATCCAAGACAAACATCTTGATAAACATCGCAGACTGTTTTCCTCTTAGAAAAGACTGCATGTAATCAATATTATGGCAGTGGCCTGGTTTCATGCCTTTGTGGGTTCTGCCGAACGTATTCGCCAAACG
>CAJXNE010000012.1 GCA_913056285.1 uncultured Zetaproteobacteria bacterium
AGGCATTGTATCGATTGATCAAAGTAACCGGCATATGTGGAAAACATCCCGCATTGGCCGTATCAATCGCCAGCGCCAGTTTGATATTGTCTGGTCCGGCGAACATACCCATAAACCATTCCCCTACCCGGTCTTTGTAGAAAAAAAGAAGGCACGCCAACTACTGGACAGTCTTTATGAGCAATGGGGCAATCAATGGGCCCGACCGGATGCGCAGTCGGCAGTCGCGCAGCCATGAATCCGGTCGCCGGGCGCTCCCTTCGCAGTGAGGTGCTGCTATTATGCACGATCTCCGTGCTCGTTGTCGCAGGCATGGCTGGCGGCATTGCCTACCAATTACTCAAGCAGCAACAACAGCAGCAAACCTTGCTCGCCCTGCACGATCTGGCCGATGAACGCGCTGCGGCAATCGAAGCCTATATGGATGATAAAATGCGCCAGTTGAGTGAGTCGAGTCAGTCGAGTGAAATTGACAGGGCTATGCTGAAACTGGGTCAAGCCTATCCAGAAGGTATTCAGTCAGCTGTCTATCAGGCGATGGCTGACGATTTCAGGCCGATGTTCGAGTCCATACTTGAACATGAAGATTTTTACGATGCATTTCTGATTAACCTCACCGGCGACATTATTTTTACCGTCAAACATGAATCTGATTTTGCCACCAACCTGGCCACAGGCCCGTACCGCAAAACCGGACTGGCGCATGTCTGGCGCGATGCCGCCACGCTGCTTTCACCGGATAGGTCCCGGTTTGCATATTATCAACCCTCGCAAGAAGCGGGCCTGTTTATAGCTGCACCGATTATTTATGGCGGCCAATTGCTTGGCGTGCTGGCCGTTCAGTTGGATACCGAGGCATTTTATCGGGTCGCAGGCGATCTGGGCGGGCTGGGCGATACCGGTGAAATGATCCTTGGCGTTAATCATGGTGAAGACGTGCTGATCACTGCACCCACCAGGCATCAACCTGATGCCGCTTTCAAGTTGAAAATCCCACGCAACAGTGCGCTGGCGCAGCCCATCAGGGAAGCCACCCGTGGCCAGACAGGTCAAGGTATGTTTGATGATTTGCGCGGCGTCCCGGTACTGGCTGCGTGGGAATACCTGCCCAGCTTAAGCTGGGGGTTGGTGGCAAAAATCGACCGATCCGAGGCTCTGGCCGGGCTGGATACGATTTCCGCCAAATTGCTGGCATCCATTGCGGCGGTCTTGTTGCTGGCACTCTTCATTGTGGCATGGCGCGCCAGACAAATTATTCGCCCCCTGACCCGCCTCACCAGGGTGACCGCCAATATCGCCAGCGGCAATCGATTCGATATCGATGCGCCGGTGGATGCGCCGGTTACAGAAATCAATCAGTTATCAGTTGCCTTGAATCGGATGTCAGCAGAAATCCTCGGTTATCAGGATGAGCTGGAAAACAAGGTCAAATCACGCACAGCCGAGTTGAGTCGGTTGCAAACTGCCATTGAGCAAAGCCATGATATCGTCATGATCACTGATCGTGATGCGATCATCGAGTATGTCAATCCGGCCTTTGAGAAAATATCCGGTTATACAGCGAAGGAAGCGATTGGCAACAGCGCCAATCTGGTAAAAAGCGGCAAAATGAAGCTGTCATTCTATGAAACGATGTGGGATACCATTCTGGCTGGCAAAACATGGCAGGCCGATTTCACCAACCGCAACAGGGCTGGCGATTTGTATGAAGTTGAGCAAGCGATTTCGCCGATTAAAAATGAGGAGGGGAATGTTACCGGCTTCGTCTCTGTTCAACGCGACATCACCGAAGAAAAGCATCAACAGGAACGGCTCGAGCATACCCAACGATTGGAGTCGCTCGGCGTTCTGGCCGGTGGCATCGCACATGATTTCAATAACCTGCTCACAGCTATCCTCGGCAATGCCGGACTGGCGCGCCGACGCGTTGGCGATGCCTCACCCATCGCCGAAAACCTGCACCATATCGAAGAAGCCAGCGAACGCGCTGCCGATTTATGCAGGCAAATGCTGGCCTATTCCGGCAAGGGAAAATTTGTTGTGCTACCGATCAACCTCAGTGATCTGGTCGGTGAAATCATCAAGCTATTGCATATTTCAATCAGCAAGAATGTCAGCCTGCGCACCGATCTGGATGTTTCCCTGCCACCGATTGAAGCTGATAAGGCACAGATGCAGCAGGTGATTATGAATCTGGTCATCAATGCATCCGAAGCCATTGATCAGGACGATGGTAACATCGTCATCCATACCGGCATCATGGATGCCGATATATCCTACCTGAAAACCACGCATATTGATGATCCGCTGCCAGCCGGTCGCTATGTATTTCTGGAAATTTCCGATGATGGCTGCGGCATGGATAAAACAACCCGTAAAAAATTGTTCGACCCTTTCTTTACCACAAAGTTTACCGGTCGTGGACTGGGCATGAGCGCCATCCTTGGCATCGTACGCGGCCATCATGGCGCCATTAAAGTCTATTCCGAGCCGGGCAAAGGCACCACATTCAAGCTATTGTTTCCGATAGCCTCAGAAACTGCACAGCCGGATAACACCCTCAGCCATACCGTATCTCAACAGCCATGGATGGGACATGGCCTGATTCTGGTTGTTGATGATGAAGAGGGTTTAAGGCAAACAGCTCGACTGATGCTCGAAGATATCGGCTTTGAAGTGTGCACGGCCAGCGATGGTATCGAGGCTGTTGAGGTCTTTGAGCGTTTACATAATAAAATTCAGGCTGTCCTGCTGGATATGACCATGCCCAGAATGGATGGCAAAACTGCTTTTCGGGAAATGCGCCGCATTGATGCCAATGCCAAAGTGATTCTATCCAGCGGTTATAATGAGCAGGAAGCCACCAGCCACTTTGCCGGCAAAGGCCTGGCTGGATTCATTCAGAAACCCTACCACCTTACGACGCTCCGCCAGAAATTTCAGGAAATCTTTTCAACCTTCAGGCGTTCATGAGAAAAACCATTTCCTGTTCAGAAAAACCGGCCTGCTCACGCGCCACCATATTATATGGCCCCATTAACCCCTTGGGATAATATTCAGCCAGCAGTTCGGTGAACGTCACAACGGGATCCACCCCTTTCTCTTTGCAGCAATAGCGAAACCAATGGTTACCGATTTTCACATGGCCAATTTCATCGCGCAAAATAATATCGAGAATACTGACCGCATTATCATCACCGGCCTGCGCCAGTTTCTGCTGAATGCCGGGCGTCACATCAAGCCCCCGCGCTTCGAGTACGCGCGGCACCAGCGCCATACGCGTCAATACATCATGGGCTGTTTTTTCACACATTTCCCATAAACCGCCATGTGCATCATAATCGCCGTATTCACCACCAAGATGACGCAAATGGGCGCGAATCAATTCAAAGTGATAGGACTCTTCCAGTGCGACCTGAAGCCAGTCGCTATAGTAGGATTCCGGCATATCCGGAAAACGCTGCACTGCATCGAGCGCCAGATTGATGGCATTAAATTCAATATGGGCTATTGCATGCATCATAATAGCGCGTCCCTCGATTGTGCCAAAGCCGCGCCGGGGCATTTTATTGGCACGGCTCAAGTGCGGTCGCTCCGGCCTGCCCGGCACATCCACTGCTGGCATGATTGCCCTAGCATCCAGCTGAAGTTCCCGACTACCCCATTGCCGGACCAGCGTGCGAACAGCGGATATTTTGTCGTCCACATGCCGCATCAACAGGCATTCGGCTGCGGTCTTGCGCATTTCACTGTTCACTTGAGCATCTCCCTTCATACATCCAGCATTGGCGCATGTCTTCTCATACATCCGATTTAAACCAGCGCGCCGCAGCGCTTGCCGCCCTGACGCAGGCAGTCTATCTGGTTGACCGTATCGCCCGCAAAGGAATCGTCGATGCTGAAGATTGCAAGGTGCTTATGGACAGCCTTTTTTGCGAGGCCCGCCACGAACATGCGGTATCCGAAATATACGGTGGTGCAGCAGCGCTTCATACCGGTCTGCGCATTTGCACCCGGCTGTTACAAGGCAGCGATTTACAGCAGGCAAAATCGCTGATGGTGTATAGCGGCGGCCTGATGACACTGGAGCGACGCCTTGCCAGGGATAGCGCCACGCGTCAAAAGCTGGCTGACGGCATGCATCGCATAACTGCCCAACGCCAATACTTTGGTGATGCCATGCACAAAAATATCGTTGCCGCCATTGCTGATTTGTATGGCGAAACGATCAGTCATATGAAACCGCGCATTATCGTTCGCGGCAAATCGGAATACCTGAGCCAGAGCGCCAACACCCAACGCGTGCGTGCACTGCTAATGGCCGGACTGCGTGCAGCACATTTATGGCATCAATATGGCGGCGGTCATATTAGCCTGCTGCTCAGGCGCAAAGCGACCATGCGCGAACTGGAAGCATTACGTCATCAAGCCTGAATGGCGCAGGTCGAATGATGCGGGTTAAATGATGTGAATTGTGGTGCTATAGATTGATTCACATTCACAACGAAGGCTGGAATGGCAAACAACCGAAGGGTTGAATTGCGTACGCGCTGATCCACCAGCCACCAACTTTTTACATTATAAAAATGTTTGCTATAGTGGAGACATTAAATCAGGAGGAGGAACTATGAGAATTGTATTATTACTATCTGCATTGTTTGCTTTTGCGATGTCGGCCAACGCCGGCGTTGTAGATCGCGCCGCAGCACTGCAAGCCCAGCTCAAAGGCAATAATAGCTACCATGCACACCTGGCACGGGAACTGGCCGATGTGGCAGAGACCGAATTAGACCAGCATGACATTAACGTTGCCCGCTCATTTATGAAGATGGCAGAAGATCAAGCCGCCAAAGCCGGAGGTGCCAAATGATGCATCGTATTATGATTGGCCTCGCAGCACTATCCATGTCTGCCTGCGCCCTGACCACGCCGGACACCAGTATTAGTGAACTGGATAATGCCCGCGCCGCCATTGCCGCTGCCAAGGCAGCCGGCGCTGAACAATGCGCCCCCAAACTGCAGGCTCAGGCCGTTGCCAACCTGTATTGGGCCGCTCATGAATTCAGCGAAGGCGATTATCACCCGGATGAAAATGCCGAATTGGCTGCAACAGCAGAATCCAAAGCCAAACAGGCCCGTGCTAAAGCCGCAAAAGGCTGCAAGCCTGAAATCATCAAACTTAATGGTATTCGCTTCCATAATGACAAAGCCGACATTACACCGACTGCAGCAGCCATTCTTGATAAAGCCGTTGCTACACTGAAACGTCGCGCCAGCATCAAGGTGGAAGTTGCAGCACATACCGATAGCAGAGCTTCGGATGCTTATAATCTGGCCCTGTCCAACCGTCGTGCAGCCAGTGTGATGGCCTATCTGCAGTCGCATGGAATTAGTGCAGCCCGCCTAAGCGCCAAGGGTTATGGCGAGTCGCAACCTATCGCCAGCAATGCTACTAAAGCGGGCAGAGCCCAGAACCGCCGAGTAGAACTGCGCGTTCAATAATGATGACTTTGTAAAAAGCCACCATTGTGTGTATCTTGAAAACGGGCTGCTTCGGCAGCCCGTTTTTTTTATTGCGGCGCAATCATCATGGCAATTCATGTATCGATAATTCAGAAATAGAATTTGACGGACAACTGAAATCGCATTATGTTGCGCGCCTCTGAAATGGGGGATCGTCTAATGGTAGGACAGCGGTCTCTGACACCGTCAATCGTGGTTCGAATCCACGTCCCCCAGCCAGACATACAAAAGGGTCCCGAACGGGACCCTTTTGTATGTCTGCTGAGGAGCTAAAGACAAGTCCATCCGGTTCGACAAAATCGCAGAAACGATTTTGAACGTCGCTTTAGCGACGGCCCGCAGGGCGAAGGGCATGGATGCCCGAAGTAATCCACGTCCCCTCCCGTTCGGTATTTTTTATATTGTGCTGATTTTGTCTGTTGTAATTTATCTAACTGCTCAACGACGGAAGCATGGGCTGAAAAACATCAGAATTATTCCTATACCGGAGCAACAGACCTGTTACTAGCATTGCATGGTCGGGAAGGGAAGCGATGATGCCATTGCCACCAGGGCAATCGCATTAAAAGTAAAGGCGTTGATGGGTTCTTTGAGCTTTCAACTACGCCGGAATAGTTGATTACAAAGTGAATATAGGGTCAGATTGGTTTTTTCGTTCATTTCTTTTACAGAAAAGAAACGAACCAAAGAAAGCTGCCCGGCAATCTGCTTCTTCCTGCGTATTTATCGTCGAATGGGGCGAAAACTTTTTTCGCTTATTCCCATTCAACAATGAATACTCCGGCGCATCTTGGGTCGGGGGAACAAAATCACCCCCTCTTTTTGTAAACCTTGTGCTGAGCGTTATCATGCGATTGCCCTGCCATTGCCACAGTTATCAAACCGCATACCCAAGGAAGGGAAATGACCGATATGACAACCAGTCAAGAGCCTCAATCAAGACGAGCATTGCTCGCAGATGATGATCATGCACTGCGCACGCTGGTAGGACAGATTATCCATTCATTCGGTTTCGAGGTCACCCATGCCGAGAATGGCAAAAGAGCGCTGGAACTGTACGTTCAGGCGCAGGGTCAGTTTGACCTGTTGATTACGGATATCTGCATGCCGGAGATGAATGGGTGCGATTTGATCCGTGAGATCCGCAGGCGAGATCAGAAACTCCCGATCATCGCCGTTACCGGTTATGCCGAGCCGGAATTGACTGGCGAGCTTGAATCCTGCCACGTACATTTATTTGAGAAACCGATCAATTTCGAAGCCCTGCATACCTACATTGATAGCTTGCCCAACATGAATAATCTTTAACCCGTGATTCACCCTTAACTCAGATGCACCTCGCTAATGTTCGCGACGTCTGGCGCCATTCCTCCCTCCCCTCCCTAGTGTTTTGCGTCAGACATGAGGCTCCGGCACCCGCCGGAGCCTCCTTCTTTTACACGCGCGAAAACGCCTCTCTTATCCTTTTCAACCTGGACTGAAGCTGTTTTTCTTCATCAGTCTCAGCATGAATTGCAGGCACCTGCCGAACATGCAGGCTCTCGTCGATAGCCACATAAACAAACACGGCGTCCATGATATGCCGGCCATCCTTTGTGTTTATAATTTCGACAAAAACCCACAGGCTGCTATGGCCGGTGAGCCCGACTCTGGCATGAAATGTAATCTCATCCCCTGCCTGAACAGCATGGTGGAATTGCGCCTGGTGAACAGCTCGGGTAAGGCAATCGCCATCAGCATGTTTACGGGCCGCGATATAGCCGACTTCATCACACAAGGTCAATAATCTGCCGCCATGCATAATACCATACCGATTCAGATCAGCTGTCGTCACCTTATATGCGTGATAGAACTCAGAGTGTTGTATGCTTGCATGCATCATATGGAGACTATATCCGCACAACAGAGAAAATGGAATTGTCATATCTGATGAAGTCGTAAAAAGTCCATCCATGGACTGTTTTGAGGCAACTGGCCGCATTTTTAGTCATCGAACTGGCCAACATCTACTGTTACACTGCGGCGTAATGGGCTGTTTATTCTGTAACCGGATTACATTCTTTCTGATACTGGCAGGCATCATCATGGCTGCTCAGTCGCCTGTTTATGCTGATGAAACCGGAAGCCTGCAAATCCGCATGGGTCAGAAAGTCATGTATTGCGCAGCACGGATGAATGTTGATAACAACACGCTCTCAATCGCCATGAAAGACGGTGTTGCGGTAGCCACGAAATGGAGCATACATGTCGGCAGGGTACGCAACTACTGGCTGAATGAAGGTATTGCCGACATCACCGTCATTCGGCATGCCAAGCCGGATTTATTGACCCGAAGCTGGCTGCTGACAGATAGCTCCAGCGGCATTTCCCGACGGGTTTATCAAATCGAAGATGCCATTCATTTTCTTTCCGGCCTGAATAATTTTCCAGTACTGGATAAAAGCCTGCTGCTGCCCGATATGCAATACAGAATTTCGATCAGTGTCGAAATTCATGCCGAAGGTATTAATGATGCATGGTGGGCCAACTTGTGGCATTCCACAGCAGCATCCATGCAGCAGGATTTTTCGCTACCGTGAAACGCATCGATGCAATGCGATTGATACCATTATTCATGGCCTGTGGGCTGTTGACAGTGACCGTGCTGCTTTGGCCTTCAGCAGACTCGGATAGTGGATTCCTGGCCTGGGTCAATATGGCCTTCATGCTGGCCTTGTCCCTGTTGCTCATCCAATATGGCATTCGCCTGTTACGCGAGAGCTCAGAGCCGAGGCCGGGTTCGCGCCTGCGCGCCAAGTTAGTGATTGCAATGATTGCCATGCTGATGGTACCGGCCATGGCCATTCAAATGGCCGCCAGCCAAATGGTTGAACGCGGCATGGATGTCTGGTTCGATGTTCGTGTCGATACGCTGCTGGATCGCGCCCTGAATCTGGCGCAGGGGTTTTATGAACGCGTCGAAAAAAACACCAAACGGAATCTGCTGGATTATATCAGCGATACTGCTCTGCTGGCTGCTGTCACTGGCAATATGGATTATCGCTCGACCAACAACCGTCTGAACGAAATAAGACGTATCGAAGGATGGCAGAAAGTCGAACTATTCGATATCAACGAAAGGTTAATCGGCTCTGTTCAGAAGGGTGAGTTGAGCGCCCTCCAAACGACCCCGCTAAACGACACCGCACGCCTGTCGATGCGCCTGGGCAGGGTCGTAACTGAACTGGAATCGCATGATGGCCGTGAAGTAGCCGTAGGCTATGCGCCGCTGGTCGGGGCGACCTCCGTCATTGGCCTGCTCCGAGTGGAAACAGAGCTGCCAACCGGCGTCATTCAGAATGCTCGCGCGGTTGAAGCTGATTACCGTAAGTACCGACAGCTGGAACACAATCGCCAAAGAATCAGTGCGACATTCACCCATGTCATGCTGTTTATAACGCTGGTCGTTGTGCTGCTGGCGGGGCTCGTAGCCTTGCTGTTCGCCCGCCGCCTGACCGCCCCTGTCGGCGATCTGGCTCATGCCTTGCGTCGGGTAACCGAGGGCGATCTGAATGTGGTGATTGCCGAATCATCACATGATGAACTCGGTTCGCTGGCGCGTTCATTTAATCAAATGGCTACCCGCCTGAAACAAAATGTCGAAGCCATTGAACAGGCTCAGCAGGATTTGACAAAAGCGCTGGATAACAGCCGCCAGCGCCAATATGTGCTGGAATCGCTGCTGGCCAACCTGCAAACCGGCGTGGTGCTGGTCGATGCAGATGGGCGGGTACGCCTGCTCAATCAGGCGGTACGTGATATCCTTCGCTTGCCTGCGGACTGGAAACCAAGTGCTGATATTTTACAAATCAGCCATGGCAACCTACGTGATATCGGCGATTTTTATGATGAACTACTCCATCAGAAAGAAGAATTATTGCAACGCGAATTCGATGTTGCCCTGCCTGAAGGCAAAACGCTGCACGTGCTGGCGCGAGGCGCCCGACTCAGCGCCAGTGGAAGTGGATTCTCCGGCTATCTGCTGGTGATTGATGATATTTCCGATCTTGCCGAAGCCGAACGCAATAAGGCATGGGCAGAGGTAGCCAGACGTCTGGCCCATGAAATCAAGAATCCGTTAACCCCTATCAAGCTGTCTGCCGAGCGTTTGCAACGGCGTTTCCGGCCTCAGGTCGACAATACCGACGTATTCGATGTCTGCACCAAAGCCATCATCGATCAAGTTGATCGTTTGCTGCGCCTGATTACTGATTTTTCCACGCTGGCGCGCATGCCACAGCCCAAAATTCGTACGGTTCCCGTCAATAATCTGTTACAGGATATGCATGAGTTGTTTCATAGCTACCGTCGAGTCAGCGTTGATATCGAGCAAAGCAATACCGCCACATGCCAATGCGATCCCGATCAGATTCGCCAGGTACTGATTAACCTTACGGACAATGCTATCGCAGCAACCGGCGACGATGAGAGCCGCTCTGTTCGCTTGTATGCGCAAACCACGGATACGACCGTAGAATGGCATGCCGAAGATGATGGCGAAGGCATTCATGAAGATGCTGCATTAAAACTATTTGAAGCCTATTATTCGACCAAGGCGAACGGTTCGGGGTTGGGGCTGGCCATTGCCAGGCGCATTGCCGAAGATCATGGTGGCACTTTAAAGCTGATTTCGAGAGCCGACCCCACCCACTTCTGTCTAACGCTGCCCTTGCATGTGTCGCATAAGGAGGATTCATGACTGCTCGCATCATGATTGTAGACGACGAACAACCTATCCGTGATTCATTGCAGGGTCTGTTTGAGGATGAGGAATATCTGGTGGTATGCGCGGCTTCCGGCGAAGAAGCTATTGCGCGCCTGCGCAAGCAAGCTGTGGATTGCGTCCTGCTGGATATCTGGATGCCTGGTATTGACGGATTAGAAACTCTGAACCGGATTCATCTGTTGGATGCCAATTTGCCGGTCATTATGATGAGCGGCCATGCCACCATTGATACGGCTGTTCGCGCCACCCGTCAGGGCGCATTCGATTTTGTCGAAAAGCCGGTCAGCTTCGACCGCTTGATGATACTTGCCCGCAATGCGGTGCAAAAGCGGCGTCTGGAGCAGGAAAACAGGGAACTTAAACGTCAGGACACATCACTCCATAGCCAGCAGGAACTCATTGGTGACAGCGCTGCAATCAGCGAAGTAAAAACACTGATCAAACGCGTTGCTCTGTCGGATGCCCCCGTACTCATTCTCGGTGAGCATGGTACCGGCAAGGATGTTGCAGCCCGCATGCTTCATGCCGCGTCCAAACGCAACGATGCCCCGTTTGTCGAAGTCAATGCGGCCAGCATACCGGCAGCCAGAATGGATTCCGAACTGTTCGGGCATGAAAAAGGTGCTTTTGCCGGAGCCCTGCATCCCCAGCGCGGTCTTTTTGAGGCAGCCCATCAGGGCGTACTATTCCTGGACGAGATGACGGAACTGAGTATGGCCGCACAAGCCAAGGTATTGCGCGTTTTGCAGGAACGCGTCGTACAGCGGCTTGGCAACCCGGCTCCAATCCCCTGCAATGTGCGCCTGATTGCCGCCAGCGCCCGTGATCTCGATCAGGCATTGCGGGAAGAAAAAATCAGGGAAGATTTCTATTACCGGTTGAATGTGGTTTCCATTCGCATGCCATCACTTAGAAACCGACTGGAAGATTTGGCACAACTGATTGGGTCGCTGGCCGAGGAGCAAGCCAGCAATCTGGGTGGTGATGCCGTACGTTTTGATGAGGATGTCATTACAAGACTCAAATCGCATGCATGGCCCGGCAATGTGCGTGAGTTACGCAACTATATTGAGCGTTGTCATATTCTGATGCCGGGTGAACAAATGACCACTTCGAATATGTTGCCACCCGGTCAGTCATCCACGCAACAACCCTCATCCAGGCAACCTGCCGCAACGACAGATGCGAACATGGCTGCACCACACATGAACAACACAGATAGTTTTCACGATGCGCGCGAAACCTTTGAGCGCTCATTTCTGCGTCAGCACCTGGATAACCATGAGTGGAATATCAGCCGTACTGCAGCGGAAATCGGCATGGAGCGCAGCCAGTTGCATCGCAAAATAAAATCATTCGGACTGGTGCAGCAGAGCGGAGGGAAATCATGAATGTCGTTATTCTGGGCGCAGGCGAAGTGGGCTATCATATTGCCAACAGACTGGCGACTGAAGGGAATAACGTATCGGTTGTTGATCAGGACTCGGATCGTTTGCAGGTCATTGCCGATGCCATGGATGTAAAAACAGTCTGCGGCAAAGCCTCTCACCCCAGCATTCTGGAACAGGCCGGCACCAAAAATGCCGACCTGCTAATCGCAGTGACCACCAACGATGAAGTCAATATGCTGGCCTGCCAGGTAGCGCATTCGTTGTTCAAGGTGACAACCAAACTGGCACGCGTGCGCGAGCCCGATTATGTCCACCACAAAGGCCTGATCGGACGTGATGAATTGCCGATTGATGTGATTATTTCACCGGAAGCCGAAGCTGCCAAAGTAGTCATGGGCAGGTTAAATGTTTCCAACGCTACGGATGCCCGTGATTTTTTCGGTGGCGCTTTGCAACTGGTGGAATTCATCGTACGCCCGAAAAGCGTACTGGCCGGACTGTCGATGAAAGAATTCCCTGAAGTGATGGGTAGTCTGCCGGTCTATGTAGTTGCCCGCGAACACAACGGCAAGTGGCAAGTGCCCAAGGGAGATACAGTATTATTGGCTGGTGACAGTATTTATGTGGCTGTGGCGCGAGAACAACTCGATGCTTTGATGAGCGTGCTCGATCTCACCTGTCATTCTCCCAAGGGGCGTAACATTCTGATGGTTGGCGGTGGCCATATCGGCTTCATAGTTGCCAAAGAACTTGAAAAAGCCGGTGCCATGGTCAAACTGATTGAACATAATGAGGAGCGGGCTGAATGGTTGTCTGAGCAATTCAACGATGTTGTTATTATTCATGGCAATGCGTTGGATCAAAAACTGCTGGAAGAAGAAAATGTTGATAAAATGGCCGATTTTCTAGCCATGACCAATGATGACGAAACCAATATCCTCAGCAGTCTGATTGCCAAACGCTACGGCGTACCGCATGTGGTAACACTGGTGAACCGATCGATTTATACCCAGGTCGTTCGTCAAATCGGGCTCGATGTCACGGTTTCTCCGCGCCTGTCGACTGTCGCCTCTATTCTGGGATTTGTACGCAAGGGCCGAATTCACGGCATGGCCTCACTCGCAGATGGTAGTCTGGAAGTTCTGGAGGCCGAAGCACTGGAAACCAGCGCCATTCTGAATACCCCTCTAAAAGATCTGCCTATTCCGGAAGACACTGTCATCGGAGCCATCTTGCGCGATGGTGATATTATCATACCGAATGGGTCAGTTGAAATAAAAACGCACGATCATGTGTTGATGGTGACAACCAGTGCTTCGGTTGCCGCTGTGGAACGGCTGTTTGAAGTACATCTGGAATTCTTTTAACGCATGCACCCAAAAGGTGTAATCTGGACCATAGGTACGCTGGCAACTTTCTATGGTGGCTGCATGATGATACCGGCCCTGGTTGCAATCTATTATGACGCCGGCCATACCGCCGAATTTTTGGAAGCTGGTGCCATCATGATGTTGTTCGGTTTTGGTATGATTCGCTTTGGCGGTGGCGCTCCTGAATGTTTAAGTCACCGCGATGGATTCCTGATTGTTGCACTGGCCTGGCTCACGCTGGCTTTGATCGGCGCTGTTCCTTTCTGGACCACAGGCACCCTGCCATCGGTTCTGGATGCCATGTTTGAATCCACATCAGGATTGACCACAACAGGTGCAACAGTAATTTCCGGCCTGGATCAGCTGCCACACTCAATTTTGCTCTGGCGTTCCATGCAGGAGTGGCTGGGAGGCATGGGGATCATTGTACTGGCTGTTGCCGTCATGCCACTGTTAGGCGTAGGCGGCATGCAGCTCTTCAAAGCAGAAACGCCGGGCCCCGTCAAAGACAAACTTACAGCCCGGGTCACTGAAACAGCCAAGCTGCTATGGTATCTCTATCTAAGCATGACTCTGATTTGCGCACTGGCTTACTGGCTGGCTGGCATGACCCCCTTTGATGCCATCAATCATGCCATGTGTACGGTCGCTATCGGAGGCTTTTCCACCCATGATGCCAGCTTTGGCTTTTATCAGAGTACATTGCTACAACTGGTGGCATCAGGCTTTATGGTTCTGGCAGGCATCAATTTCACCCTGCACTTTGCTACCGCGCTCAAAGGGTTTTCCCTGCGTGCTTATTTCCTAGATGAGGAATTCAGAGTCTATATCGGCTGGCTCTGTATTCTGCTTGCATGCATCAGTCTGATTGTTATCTCAAGTGGTCAGGATAGCGCGATTCATGTGGTATTTAATGTGGTCTCCATCGCCACGACGACCGGCTTTGCCGTTAGTGATTACAGCCTTTGGCCACCCGGTGCCACCATATTGCTGGTGATGACCATGTTTGTCGGTGCCTGCGCAGGCTCAACAGGCGGTGGTATGAAAGTCGTGCGTATCATGTTGCTTTTTCGTCAGGGTATTCGTGAAATCCGGCGACTGGTGCATCCGCATGGTATTATTCAAGTTAAAATGGGCAACCAACGCATCCACTCAAATGTTACAGAAGCATTATGGGGTTTTGCCGTGCTGTTCATGGTCTGTTATATCATGGTAGCCATGTTGCTGGCATTTACGGGCGTAGATATGGTCACATCATTCACAGCAGCGGCAGCCTGTATCACCAATACCGGCCCCGGCTTCGGCACCGTTGGACCAGCGGACAATTACGAATCATTGCCCGATATGGCCAAGTCAGTATTGATTTTTGCCATGATTCTCGGACGCCTGGAAATATATACATTTTTCGTATTGCTTGTGCCTGAATTTTGGCGCGATTGACATCCTACAATGCAAATTAAGGGCGTAGTATGGACACTGGCGATGCTATCTGTGTTATTCGGTAGCGGCATGGCTGTTACGGCAGGCGTATCACTCGAGTACCAGTCCGGCTATGCCATGCAATTTGCCGCTTGCGGCGGATTGGTGATGTTTGTCGGTATCATTGTGGCGATTGTATCCAGCCCAGTGCCTTCCAATCTCGGACACCGTGACGGTTTTATCATTGTAACGCTGGCCTGGATTTTATTATCTTTATTCGGCGCCATGCCATTCTGGGCAACGGGCACTTGCCATTCCTTCGTCGATGGTATTTTTGAATCCGTTTCCGGCCTGACCACAACGGGTTCTACCATTCTTTCCGGGCTGGATCACTTACCCCATGCCATCCTTTTTTGGCGCTCCATGCTCCAGTGGCTGGGAGGTATCGGTATTATTGTGCTGGTTGTTGCTGTCATGCCTTTGCTGGGCACCGGCGGCATGCAACTATTGCGCGCTGAAGTTCCCGGGCCGGTCAAAGATAAACTGACGACACGGGTTTCCGAAACAGCCAAAGTCTTGTGGGTCCTTTATCTGGGGATGACAGCCCTGTGCACACTGTCCTATAAATGGGGAGGCATGGGATGGTTTGATGCCGTCAATCATGCCATGTGCACCGTCTCCACCGGTGGCTTTTCTACGCACGATGCCAGCTTTGGATATTTTGGCAGCCCGACGCTGCATATAATAGCCGTCTTTTTTATGTTTATTTCGGGTGTGAATTTCGCGCTGCATTTCGCCGCTATGCGACGCGGTCTGTCGCTCAGGCTGTATCTGGCTGATGATGAATTCAGGTTCTATTTGGGCGGATTGATTTTTATGGTGCTGTTCATTGGCTTGCTGGTTGTTCCCGTATCTGATGCCAACACCTGGGATGAAGTATTGTTCAGCGTTGTTTCTGTCGCCACCACCACAGGATTCTCCATCGGAGATTATGGCACATGGCCTCCCGGCCCGACCTTGATGATACTGTTGATCATGCTGGTAGGCGCATGTGCCGGGTCGACTTCCGGAGGCTTGAAAGCGATCCGTTTATTACTGTTTTTTCGCCATGCCCGTCGTGAATTACGGCATTTGATTCATCCTCACGCTGTCATGCATGTAAAAATCGGTCATCGCCATCTGACATCAGGCGTGGCACAATCGGTATGGGGGTTCGCAGTCCTTTATCTGATGAGTTTTTTTGTAATTGCCATCCTCGTTGCACTCAGTGGCGTGGATTTCATTACATCTCTGAGTTCATCCGCCGCCTGCCTGTCCAATACCGGCCCCGGTTTTGGCGCAGTGGGGCCGGCTAACAATTACGAATTATTGCCTGCGGCTGCCAAGATGGTTTTAATGTTTGGCATGATTCTCGGGCGTCTGGAGATTTATACATTCTTCGTATTACTGCTGCCTGAGTTTTGGAATAAGTGAGTTTTTACGTGAGATTTCAGCCCATAAACGGCATCATCCGCAACATTCCATCCTCTAGAGGTTTGTCATGATAGATATCAACGTCAAAGCCGGCCATGCCGATAAACAACGCGATGACGCGGTGGTATTGCCACTGCTTCACGGACGTAAACTAAGCGAATCAGGGCTGGCGCTGCAGCAGGCAACCGGTAAAACGCTGTCTGCTTTTCTGAGAAAACAGGATATTGATGGCGAGTTTGGTTGCAGCCGTACCCTCTACGGCGTGGAAGGCGCATTTACGCAACGTGTGATGCTGATTGGAGCCGGCGAAGAAAAAAAACTCACACTGCATAAACTGCGCGTACTGGCGGCAAAAGCGGCCCGAAAGCTCGATAAGGGTGGTGCGCAGGATATATCACTATTTCTCACTGAACTGACTGTGCGTGGCGCAAGTCTGTCCGACAAGGTTCAGGCCATCACAGAAGGCATGTTGCTGGGTTTGTATCGATTCGATAAATATCAGCATGGCAAAGCGGAAAACAAGCGCAAGCTGCGTTCGGTCACCATCATGCTTGCATCCCGGCGCGATCTGGATGAGGCCGAAGCTGCTGTTGCCCGTGCCCGCGCCATTGCAAATGGCGTCAATTTTGCGCGTGATCTGGCCAATGAACCCGGCAATGTCTGTACGCCGGAATTTCTCGGCCAGCAGGCAGCTTCACTGTCGCACCCCAAACTCCATGTCACCGTGATGGATAAAAAAGCCATCGAAAAAACCGGTTTGAATGCGTTGCTGGCGGTGAATCAAGGCTCAAGTAAGGAGCCTCGTTTTATTGTACTGGAATACAATGGAGGCAACGCAAATGAAGCGCCGGTAGCGCTGGTCGGCAAGGGATTGACGTTTGATGCCGGTGGCATCTCTCTTAAACCCGGTCCGTTGATGGAAGAAATGAAATTCGATATGTGCGGTTCGGCTGCCGTACTGGGTATTTTCAAAGCCGTGACTGACATGAGTCTGCCGGTGAATGTACTCGGCGTGATTCCCTCGACTGAAAATCTGCTCGGTGCCTCGGCATACAAGCCGGGCGATATTATTACCGGTTACAAAAAAGACATCAGCATTGAAATCCAGAATACCGATGCCGAAGGTCGCATTATTCTGTCCGATGCACTGGCCTATGCGGCTGAGCAGAATCCGACAGAAATGATTGATTTTGCAACCCTGACCGGTGCCTGCGTGATTGCGCTGGGGGCGCATGCATCCGGCTTGATGGGCACGGGCAAGAATCTGAAAAAAGCATTGAAAATATCAGGCGATGCCACTTATGACCGGGTATGGGAATTACCCATGCATGAGGAGTATCAGGAACAAATTAAATCCGATATTGCCGACATCAGAAATATCGGTGGCCGCGAAGCGGGCACGATCACGGCGGCCTGTTTCCTGTCCCGTTTTGTCGGAGATATCCCATGGGCGCATCTCGATATTGCCGGCACAGCATGGAACATGAAAGGAAGTGATATTTCCGCCAAAGGTGCAACCGGTACGGGCGTCAGGCTTGTGGTTGATTACCTCATCAATAAAACAGGTGAATCGAACCCTGCTTGATGTATGTGATATATTGGCATTAGATTTGCTTTGGTTTCAAGAGCGTCGTTGGTCGCCATAAACCTGCCGGAGCGCGCCACAAGGCACTTCCAAAAACAAGGCGACGAAACAAAAGCATGATGAGATATCTTGATTCTGAACAGGGGGAACTATATTGTATAAACAAAAACCCTGTACGGATCAGTAAGCATAGCATGCGTAACCGGATAGAACTGGTGAGAGCATCAGTGGTGAAGCGTTATCTGATGCTAATGCTGCTTGTGGTGAGTCTGCCAGCAGGCGCTGATGCGCTTGGCTTTGGCACATTAAAACTGTCCAGCCATTTGAGTCAGAGATTAAGTGCTCAAGTACCGCTTCTCCTGAATACGTCAGATGACATCGAAACAGTACATGTGACACTGGCAAGCGAGCATGAATACCGCCAACTCGGTCTGAAATGGCAGCCGGATTTGACACATATCAGCGCTATTCTGCAAGCCAAACATTCTAACAAACCTTATGTTTTGCTGCGTTCTGCCGGCGCCGTTCACTCAGCAATACTGTCGATCCTGCTCAAAGCCAATAAAGCTGGTCGCGGCACATATTATAAGCATTTCCAATTGCTTCTGGATCCAGTCGAAATCGCAAGTTTACACCAGCCACAACCTGTTGTTATGGCCCTGCGTTCACAGTCTGAATCATCACAAACCATGCCGCAATCGCCACCGGAACAATCCGATGCCGGCTGGGCCAGAATCTGGCGTTATGGCCCGGTGCGCGCCGGCGACAGTCTGAGCGAAATCGCCTATCGCTTGCGCCGGGATAAACGATTTAGCAACCGTCAGGTGATGATATCCGTGTATGAGAAAAACCCGCATGCATTTGTCGGTGGTAACATCAATCTGTTGAAACAGGGGGCATGGCTTAATGTACCACACGCTGATGTGGTCAAACAGTATGGTGATCAGGCATCCACGTTAAAACTCTCGCAATTACTGGCGCGCACTGAGCCTGCTGCCCGGACGACAGCACAAACACCGCCCGGACCGCAACCCAAACCAGCGCCAAAGGCCCTCGCACCATCCAAAGTGCAAGCAACCGCTCCGGTTGCTGCCAGCCAGCCAAAGCAGGAGTTGCGTTACAGCGGCAATATTACCGTCAGTGGCATGGCTGTTGACAAGCTTGCCAGTGATTTGAAAGACGTCAAAACCGGTGTCGATCAACAATTTGAATCCATCCATGCAGAAATCATGGGAGGCAAACTGCAAATGTCGGATCTCGGCAAATCGGTTTCCAACCTCAATCAATCCGTTCAGGTGATCAAACAGGATATCCATAGTCTGAAAAAAGATGTCGCCATGATTAAAAGTCGCAGCGAGCATCCATTATCCGAATCATTCAGCAATTTGCAGCTTGCATTATTTGCCTTGCTGGCGGCCATTTTCGGCGCAATGATTGCGCTGCTATTCAGAAAAAAACCTGTAGCCACGCCGAAACCTGCCAGCACCAAGCCAACACCGGTCAAAGACAATGGCAGCAGTGATAAAACCAGCCCGACACTCATTGCCGATGAAGCCATACAATTGATCAACGGAGCAGAAGAGAGCCTGGGCAAGTGTGATTATGAGCAGGCCGGAAAAATACTCCGTCAAATCGACAAACTCACGCCTGACTCCATCAGGGCATCAGCACTGAAAGCACAGCTGTTTCATGAAACGGATCGCCTTACCGAGAGGAATAATCTGATTAACAACATCAGTGAGGCATCCGATAAACAACGCTGGGAGCGTTTTTGCCATCTGTTGCCATCGCATGTCTGGAATGCCTGCTTTGGCGGTGAATCTAGTAATGATACGCCCGAGAATCATGGGGAAAAGGTGTGAATTTAGTTCTGATCAAAGCGGAAGAGTTGTACTGTGAAACCATCTGACAGTATCAGCCATCGCTATCAGGATGTCAGCATCAACCTGATTAGTGGCGAAATGATTGAGGGGCATTTGCTGGGCTTTTCTCCGATCATGAACAAGCTGCATTTTTTCGAAAAAAACCAGACAGATGATCATGCTTCATCCCGCAAACTGGCTATCGAAGACATCGTTTATATCGGCCTGCACCGCTCGCCCGGCTCGTTGATCGAGGCACGGGGCACGCTGGAATACAAAAATGAGTTAAAAATTATCACGGTGAACCAGGAAAGTTTCGAAATCCTTGCTGCTCCGGCCTTGTCCAATACGCCCGGATTTTATGCGATCAGCAAAGATGCCAAGCTGCCCTATGAACGCATCTTTTTTTATAACCATGGTATCCGTTATCAGGAGAAACCGGAGCGACTTGGTGACCTGCTCATTGATCAGGACATTCTGGATCAGGAGGACCTTCAAAAAGCTCTGGATATTCAGACCAAAAGCATACCTCATATCGGCGACCTGCTGAAAGAGCAGGGTAAAGTGGCCGATGCGGATATTGAACATGCCCTGAGCGTGCAAAACCGCGCTCGCATGAAGATGGGAAACCTGCTTGTGGATCAGGAACTGGTGACCACGGATGATGTGCATGCAGCACTTCAGGAGCAGAAGAAATCCGCAGATTTATCCATCGGCCATATTCTCGAAAAACAGGGAAAAGTTGAATCTAACGACATCGATACAGCGCTGGAAATGCAACAGTGTCGAAAAATGCGGCTCGGCGAAATTCTCATTGAGGCGGGACTGATTACCGAAGATGACATTCAGTTTGCTCTGGCCGAGCAGAAGGTTCGCGGAAAACGCCTTGGAGAAATTCTGCTTTCATCCGAGATCATCACTGAGGATCAGTTACTGAGCGCACTGGCCAGAAAATTTCGTCTGCCTACCGTTGATCTGGATGAGTATGAAATCAACTCGATGAGCGGCAAGGAAATTGGCCGTGATACTGTTGAAAAATATGACATTCTGCCCATTGATTCGGACGAACATTCGGTCACCATTGCTCTGGCCGACCCAATGGGGCTGGAAGCCTATGAAGGCATCTCTTTCAAAACGGGCAAAAAAGTGCATGAAGTGATGACCAAGGCATCGCAATTAAAAACATATATTGAACAGTTCCTGAATGAAGATGATGCCGACGAAGAACTTTCATGTGAATTTCTTCAGCAGGAAGTTGAAGATCAGGATGAACCGGTCAATGAACTGGAAATGACCCAGTCGGCTGAAGATGCGCCCATTGTCAGGCTGGTCAATCGCATTATCCGCAACGGACTGAGAAAAAAGGCATCCGATATTCATATCCTGCCGCAGGCCAAGAAGATCACCCTGGCTTATCGTCTCAACGGTCAGTTGCTGGAAGAGAACTCGCTGGATTACAGTCTGCACAAACAGATTTCGGCGCGTATCAAAATTTTATGCGGTATGGATATAGCCGAGCAACGCCTGCCACAGGATGGCAGACTACTCTTGCGTGACGGCAAACAGAAATATGAATTTCGCGTCTCCTGCATCCCCAATTCGTTCGGTGAATCGATGGTGTTACGCGTCTTGAATAAAGATATGGCGGTTGAACTGGATGTGCTCGGTTTGCGCGATGAGGATGTCAAACAACTTTCGACTCTGGCCCGAAAACCCTACGGGCTGCTGCTGGTCACCGGCCCGACCGGTTCCGGCAAGTCCACAACACTGTTTGCCATACTCCAATCCATCGCCCACCTGCCAGCCCATATTCTGACCATTGAGGATCCGGTCGAATCCGAAATACCGGGTGCCAACCAGATTCAGGTCAACCAAAAAATCGGGATGACCTTTGCACGTGTTCTGCGCAATGTGCTCAGGCATGACCCTGATATTATTATGATTGGTGAAATGCGTGATCCGGAAACCGCCGAGATCGGCATCGAAGCTGCACTCACCGGCCATTTGATGTTTTCCACCCTGCATACCAAC